>DATFOT010000261.1:0-7394 GCA_035265265.1 Aestuariivirgaceae bacterium
GGTCAGGCCCACCTGTCCAGAATTTTGCAACTGGACCAGCTTAACAGATTCTGGGAATAGTTTGCCGGGAGCGCAAAAACGATAAGGGGAATGGGATGTTGCCGAGTCCGGGCTTCTGGCTGGAACAACCCAATTTGGCGGCGCTGGAGATAGCCGCGATCCTCGGTTATCGCGTGGTTATCATCGACATGGAGCATGGTGTCGTTACGTCCCGAAGCTGTAACGCCTTGGTGCCACAAGCACGCGCCCTGGGGATGACGGTCCTTATTCGCGTCGCGGCAGCCGAGCGCGTGCTGGTTCAGCAGGCCCTGGATTATGGTGCCGATACGGTCATGCTGCCCATGATCCGGGATGCCGCACATGCCGCCGATGCTGCCGCCTTTGCCAAATATCCCCCGCTTGGAACACGAGGCGCCGGTACGGGTCGCGCTTTCGGCTATGGAGCTTATGAAGCAGTCGAGTCCGATTTCTATCGCGCTGCGAACATTCGCACGAAATGTCATGTCATGATCGAGACAGTGGGCGCCTTGCAGGATGCAGACGCAATCGCAGCCTTGCCGAGCGTGGACGGCCTGTTCGTTGGACCGTCCGACCTGTCGCTGGCGCGAGGCCGCGGCGCCTTTCGATTCACTATGGAAGACGAGAATGATTTCAGAACCGTTGCTCGCGCCTGCCGGCAAAATCGCAAGACGCTCGGCCTGCCGGCTCCCAATGCCAAGGCCCTGGCGCTAGCGCTGTCAGAAGGCGCCGAATATGTCACGATATCCGACGATTTGACGGCGCTGCGGATGGGTTTGGAACGGGCGCTGGCTCTGTTCCGCGATCATGAAGACAGCGCTTGACGTCGCCCGCTGCCGACATGATTGTCAGCCTCATGCCCGCATTCCCGCGCAGAACCGGCTCATGATCGCAACCCCCTCATCGCCGGTCGATACCGATCGTGACAACTACCGAAAGTTCTACGATACGGAGCTGTCTGCGCTGCTTTCGGCGATCTGGGGCGGAAATTTGCACATGGGCCTTTTCGCTGAGGCCGATGAGCCGCTGCCCCGGGCCCAGCAGCGTGCCAAGGACTACATGGCGCGCGCGGCCGAACTCGCCCCAGGCCGGAGGGTCCTCGAGGTGGCCTGTGGAGCCGGCGCCACTGCCGTTCATCTGGCGAACAGCTACGGAGTGAGGGTCGATGCCACGAATATTGCGCAGGCGCAGCTTGAGGAAGCTGCCGAAAATGCGCGAGCTGCCAACGTCTCGGATAGGGTGAGCTTCGCCTTTGCGGACTACCATCATTTGCCGGGCCCTTCCGACGCTTATGACTGCTGGTGGTGCCAGGAGGCCTTGCTCTATGCGACCGACCGGATGCAGGTATTTTCAGAAGCCCGCCGCGTGGTGAAGCCGGGGGGCCGAATTGTTTTTTCGGATCTGACGCTCTCCGACGCTCTTCCTCACGATGAACGGCAAGGGTTTGCTTCCGATATACGCGCCCCGCATCTCTGGCGGATCGAGGACTACGAGCGTTTGTTTGCTCAAGTGAGATTCAGGATCATCGAACGTCAGGACTGGAGCTCCCATGTTCCAATGACATTCGCCGCAGTGGCCCGCAATCTCGCCGCACTGCGCAGGGATTTCGCTCAGCGCATTGGGGAAGACGCCGTGCGCGGCACGGAATTTCGCATCGCGCGGCAGCTGGACATGGCCCGCGCCGGCCATCTCGGCTGGTGCTTCTACGCGCTCGAGGCCTGACGGTCATGCGCATTACGGCAATCGAAACCATCCCTCTCGTCTATCCCATGCCGTATCCGATCACCTATGCGCGAGGCGAATACCAAACCCGCGAGGCTCTTTTGGTCAAGGTTCATACCAGCGACCCGTCGATTTTCGGATGGGGCGAGGCGGCGATGTGGGGCGGACCGCATTCGATATCGGCAAAGGTGCTGGAGGAAGAGATAGCGCCCCTGGTGATCGGTGAAGATCCGCGCCGGCCCGAGTACCTCTGGGAGAAGGTCTACCAATCGACCTACTATCACGGGCGCAAGGGTATCCTCATCGCATGTTTGTCCGGGATCGACATCGCGCTGTGGGATATCCTCGGAAAATCTGCGGGACAGCCGCTGTGGCGCATGTTCGGCGGTTTCGCGCGGCCGCTCACCGCCTATGCGTCGGCCGGCTACTATCGTCGAGACTACAGCCTCGATGCCTTTGCCGGCGATGTGAAAGCGGCGGCAAAATCGGGCTACCGCGGCTACAAGATGAAGATCGGCAATATTCCCCAGGTCGTCCACGGCGGGGTGTTGAACGAAGTGCCGTTGCGTGTCGGGTTCGAAGAGGATGTGCAGCGCATCCGGACGGCGCGCGACGCGCTCGGTTCGCGCAGTCTCATGGTCGATGCCAATACGTCGCTCTCCTCACGCATGGCGATGCGCTATGCCGAAGCGATCGAACCACTGAATATCCGCTGGTTCGAGGAGCCGACCCAACCCGAGGATGTGGAAGGTTGTGCCGAGCTGGCACGGCGCACTCACATCCCGATTGCCGGATTCGAGACCGAAACCGGGAAATACCAATTCGCCCGCCTGATCGATGCCGGCGCTATCCAAATCGTGCAATTCGACGTGATGCAGGTTGGAGGCTTCACCGAAGCCCGAAAGATTGCCGCCTATGCGCAAATGCGCCATTTGGCCGTGACGGCGAAGAACTATTCGACCGCCGTGTCGACAGCAGCTGCTCTGCAGCTGCTTTATGCTTTGCCCAACGGTGACTATTTCGAATGCGACCAGGATCCGAACGCTCTGCGCGACGAGCTTGCTCGCGATCCGCTTTATCGGATGCAGGATGGGCTGGTCACGCCCAATGAACGTCCAGGGCTGGGCATCGATATCGAAGAGGCCGTGATCGAGCGCTATCGGGTCCGGGATTGACGCCGTGTCATGACCGTCATGCGCAGACTTGATCCGCGCATCTGCTGCTGGCACGAGATGGCCGGGTCAAGCCCGGCCATGACGATTATGTTCGACACTGCTCCAGAACGAGATCGGCGCCGCGCTCGCCGATCATCATCACGGGCGCATTGATGTTGCCGCTGACGAGATGCGGCATGATCGCAGCATCGATCACATGCAGGCCTTCGACCCCGCGCAGGCGCAGGCCGGGATCGACCACGGCCTCAGCGTCGACACCCATTTTGCAGGTTCCGCACGGGTGAAAGATCGTCACGCTGTCCGAGCGCAAATAATCCTCCCACTGCTCATCGGCCGCCACATCTGGTCCCGGCGCCAGTTCCGCAACCACATGCTTGGCAAGCGGCGGGGTGGCGAAAATCACCCGCAGCATGCGGCATCCGCGACGCAGCACCTCTAGATCCCGCGGATGGTCGAGAAGCCGTGGCTTGATGACCGGTGCGGAACGAATGTCGCTCCCTGCGATCGTCAGCTCGCCGCGGCTCAGCGGCCGGTTTACATTGGGAATGGCGGTGACCACAGGCTCGTCCAAAACGATAAGTGCTTCAGGTGTCAGCCTGTATCCCACCGGCGTGAAATGAAGCTGGAGATCGGGCTCGCTCACATCCGGGCCTGATCGCACGAACGCCATGGAAAGCGCGCCGGGCGTCGTTCCCGGACCGCGGCCGAACACCAGCCACTGCAGCGCATGGCGCGCCTGCCGTAGTGCGGTTTGCTCGGAATTGTAGGTCGGCTGGTCGACGCGATAGTTCAGATACACGCCGACATGGTCCTGCAGATTTTGGCCGACCCCCGGCAGATCATGACGAACCTCTATGCCGTGGCGTTGGAGCGTGGCTGCGGGTCCGATGCCTGAAACCATGAGGAGATGCGGCGAGGCAACAGCACCCGCGCTGAGGATCACCGATCGGTTTGCGCTGATCGTCACCGGCGAGCTGTCGGGCCGCAGATAATCCACCCCGGTTGCACGCCGGCCCTCGAGCCGAATTCGGCAGGCAAGGGCTCGCAGCCTGATCTCCAAATTGGGTCTGCGGCGGACGGGGCGCAGATAGGCATCTGCGGCGCTGTGACGCCAGCCGCGATGCTGCGTCGCCTGCACGGGTCCCACTCCCTCGAGCGTTAGGCCCGCGAAATCCGCATTGGGCGGAATGCCACTGGCTATGGCCGACTCTATGAACAGATCGGAGAGTGGATGGCTGGTGCGTAGATTGGATATCCGCAGCGGCCCTCCCGCGCCGCGAAAGTCGCTTGCACCGCCCTCGTTGCGTTCCATCCTGATGAAATAGGGCAGCACATCGCGGTAGCTCCAGCCGGCGTTGCCGAGCGCCGCCCAGCTGTCGTAGTCGGATGCCTGCCCGCGCATGTAGACCATGGCGTTTATCGAGCTCGAACCGCCCAGCACCTTGCCGCGCGGCCAGAGATCGCGCCGGTTCTTCCGGGTTGGATCGGGCTCGGTCAGATAACGCCAGTCGTACCGCGGATTGCCGATGCCATAGAGATCGGTGGCGGCGGGCATCTTGAGAATGGGTGACCAGTCGCGACCTCCGGCCTCGAGCAGCAGCACGCGACGCTTGGGGTCGGCGGAGAGACGGTTTGCAAGGACACAACCGGCAGAACCGCCTCCGACAATGATATGATCGAAACTGTCCACTATCTCATGCCTCGCCTCCGTAAGGTCCCGCCGTTGCGCCGCCATCCACCGGATAGACGCCCCCGGTGAGATAGGATGCCGCCGGCGAGCATAAGAAGACGACCAGCGCCGCTATATCTTCCACGGTAGCGAAGCGCTCCATAGGAATGCCGGCGCGCCACAGCGCGATCTCGCGCGGCTTGGCGACCTTGCGGAACATTTCGGTCTCCACCACATGGGGAAGTACGGCGTTGATGCGCAAACCCTCGCGTGCATGTTCAAGGGCCATGGCTTTGGTAATGCCGATCACGGCAAACTTCGTCGCGCAATAGACCGTTCGCCGTTCATATCCCAGAATGCCGGCAGTGGACGAGATCTGGACGATGGAGCCGCCGCCGCCTCGCTCGCGCGCATGAAGAGCCAACCGGCGCGAGAGCGTGAGCACGCTCTTGAGATTCAATTCGATCAGCTCCTGCGTGCGCCGCGGCTCGATGTCCTGCGTTTCCACGCCCCAGGAACGGCCGGCGTTATTGATAAGAAAATCGATGCGGCCCGCTCGTTTCATCGCCGCATCGAACATCACGTCTGCCGCTTGCGGCTCGGCAAGATCGGCGGTGACGCAATCCTCCGGTGCCGCCTCAATGCGGTCCTTCAGGGCGTCGGTATTCAAATCATGGAAGATCGTGCGTGCACCAAGCGCGAGGAACGCTTTGGCTATTCCCGCGCCGATACCGCGGCCGGCGCCGGTGACCAGAGCCACCTTGCCCTGGAAGAGATCTGGCTTGAAGACATCCGCATACATGAACAGTTACCTTCAATCTGTGCCCTCGGTCAGCACTGTCAGCTTGCCGGTATCGATCGCCAGAACCACGCGATCTCCCTCGCCATGGGCGCTATGTCCATCGGTGCGTACATTCACCATGCGGCGGCCGCCGATCTCGATCGTATAATCCAGCGCATTGCCGAGAAAGCGAGAACGGCGCACCGTTCCCTCGATTCCCGCCGCTCCCGTGGGCCGCAGCGCAATGTCCTCAGGCCTTATCGACAATGCTGCTGCATTCGGCGGAAGCGGCTTGTCCAAGGCAAGCGGCAGCAGGCCCTCTGCAAGGAATCTGCAGGGGTTGCCCGGATCAACGCACCCGCGCAGCACATTCGCACCGCCGATGAAATCGGCCACGAACGCTGTTGCCGGGTTGCGGTAGACCTCGCGCGGCGAGGCCATCTGCTCCACCCGTCCCCCGTTCATGACGGCGACCATATCCGACAGAACCAGCGCCTCGCCCTGGTCATGGGTAACGAACACGGTCGTAATCCCAAGGCTGCGCACGATGCGGTGGATCTCGTCGCGCATTTCCTCGCGCAGCTTGAGATCGAGAGCCGACAGCGGTTCGTCGAGCAGCAGCAGATCGGGCTCGATCACCAGCGCGCGCGCCAGCGCAATTCGTTGCTGCTGCCCGCCGGACATGTTCTTCGGCAGCCGGTCGCCAAATCCCCGCATTCTGACGATTTCGAGTGCCCGCGCCACGCGGGTGTCGCGCTCGGCCCGCGGCACCCGGCGCATGTCGAGACCGAACGCAACATTTTCTGCCGATGTCAGATGCGGGAACAGCGCGTAAGACTGAAAGACCATTCCGATGTTGCGCCGCCGCGCCGGCACATTGGTGAGATCGCGTCCGGCAAGGAGTACCCGGCCCGATGTCGGCTGTTCGAACCCGGCGATAATGCGCAGCGTCGTGGTTTTGCCGCAGCCCGATGGCCCAAGCAGGCTGAGAAACTGTCCGGGTGCGAGCTTCAGGCTGACCCCGCGCACGGCCTCGACCTGGCCGAATTTCTTGTCGACCTTCAATAGCTCAAGCATCGGAAACGCTCAGCCTTTGGCACCGCGGAGTACCCGTCTGTTTTCCGTCCAATTCTGTCCGTACCAGCTGCATTCCCTGAACTCGTCCCTGAGATCGGCCATTCTGCCGGTCATGATAGTCTTGATGCGCTCTTTTTCACGGGCATGTGCGGAGTGATTTGCCAAATTGGTTTTTTGCAGAGGGTCCTTGAGATTGTCGAAGAAAAATTCCTCGCGGTCTATGCGTCTTATTGCATAGGTAAACTGTTTGGTCCGGATCCCTCGCCATTCGAATCCATCGAGCCACATCCAGGTATGCCCCATGCCTTGCAAAAAGGCATGCTCGCCGTCGGGAGCAGCTTTGCCGAAAAGATGTCCGCTGAAGTCGGTGCCTTCCACTTCATTCGGAACATCGAGGCCGAGTGCTCCGAGCAGGGTAGGCATGATGTCCGGCGTGCTGAGGCAGGTATCGCGTGTGAGACCTCCCGGAATGCGGCCTGGCCAATACGCCAGAAACGGAATTCGCACCGCTTCTTCGTAAAAGACGTTTTTTGCCATTCGTCCGTGCGCTCCGAACATCTCGCCATGATCGGAGGTAAACACCAGCAGGGTGTTTTCGATCAAGCTATCCTGCCGTAATTTGTCGACGAGTGTTCCACAGCACTCGTCGATGCTTGCTGTCATTGCGGCATAGATGGCCTGCCATTTCGGCAGATTGGGTTTCACCGTGCTGAGCCACCACTGCCGGTCCATGCTCGGCTCCCAATATTCCGCTGATCCGTCCTCATAGGTTTCTGGGAGTGGAAAATCCGCCGGATCATATTGCCCTGCCAAAGCTTTCGGCACGTTGTTCCATTCCCAGGGATCATGCGGCGGCCCAAACGAGAGGAACATGGCAAAGGGACCTTTAACAGGTTTGGACGAAAGCCAGTCGATTGCCAGCTTGGTCGTGAACTCCGTCTCATAGCGGTCT
>DATFOT010000262.1:0-6488 GCA_035265265.1 Aestuariivirgaceae bacterium
ATTTAGCTCGAATTCATCGCAGAGTTGGTCGTTTCAGTCACTATTGGTAGCAAATACAAACACAACAGAAAGATACCGAACCCGACAGGAATATTTACGAGAAATATCCAATGCCAATCAAAGGTTCCTGTGAGCACTCCACCAACGAGCACCCCAATAGCCCCTCCACCTGCTGCGACAAATCCCCAGAACCCCATTGCTCGGGCTCTCTCATCAGGATCCGTAAACAAGTTTATGACAATGGCGAGCGCAACAGCTGAGAAAACTGCGCCACCAAGACCTTGAATGGCTCGAGCCCCTACAAGCATCCACTGTGAGGTCGCTACGCCGCACAGGAACGACGCGATTGTAAAAACACCAATCCCATACAGAAACACCTTGCGATTGCCGAAAAGATCGCCAAGCCTGCCCCCAAGCAGTAGAAAGCCGCTAAACGTCAGCATGTATGCGTTGATAACCCATACGAGCGATGTTTCCGAGAAACCCAGATCGGTCCTGATCGATGGAAGCGCGACGTTCACGACCGTCATATCCAGCACAATCATCAGGTCGCCGAGACACAAAATGACGAGAGCGAGCCATCGCTTATCGAGGGTCTTTGCCATTTGGGAATTCCGTGGGGGTATGCCGGCATTCGGCCTGAGAGGTAATACGACAGGCGATCACGTGCAATGATCCACAAGCAGGTGATATATCGATCAGGTGGACAGCGGGGAACCGCTGCGCCTGTATCGGCCGAGCCTGCCAATGGCTTCGTTGGGAACGATCTCCTTGCCGATGGGCCAGAGGGCCAGCCAGGTGAGCTTCAAATGGGCCCACGCAAACGGCAGCCCGACAATGGTGATCGCCAGACCAACAGCCGTGATGAGGTGAGCAAGAGCCAGCCACCATCCGGCGAGCAGAAGCCAAACAAGATTTCCGAGGACGCCGATGGGGCCTGTCCCGATCGAAGGTCGACCGGAATATTCCTCCCGGTCTACAGCGGAGTGTCCGAACGGCAACAGAGTGTAGAGAGCGATATTGGCAGCGGCCCGCGCCCAAGGGATGCCGACAATAGTCACGGCCATGACCACAGCTGCGAGCAGCCAGCCCGCGGCCATCCAGAGGCCGCCAAAAACCAGCCAGAGCACGTTCAACAGCAGCGACATCTCAAACTCCGAGCCTTCCCGAGCGGCTGCTGATATGGAATCAGCAAACCCGGTTTACAAGGCACAGTGTGCAGCCTGCAACTCCCAGCGAGTGCCGGGACGACCAAACCGTTCGACTTGCCGAAGGCCCCTGCTGGAACCAACTCAGAATTTGTCTGTTGGAGTTCATTGTGGCGGCCGTACAGCGGCCGATAGGCGTGTGCAGATATGAAGAAACACAGCAAGGCGACTTCCACTCCTACCCAGCCGGCGAAAACAGGGGATCTGAAGAACATGCGGAAGAAAGCCGGGAGCACTCGCCGGCAACCAAGAGAGTCGGCTAAACGGATTGAAACCGATCCGGCGCTCAATAATGAAGAATCAACCGCAGGTACGGGGATGTTGCCTCCTATTGGCGATGATGACCCGAATGCGGCGCCTTCAGGCTAGTCCCATTCGGGATCAGCAGCGGACGCTAGGCTCCTCCGATACCCTCGGTCACCACGCCGGTGCCGCCGCAATGGGAGCATGGCGCCGAGCCGAGCCGTCCAGAGCCTTTGCACGAGGGGCAGATGTTTTCTCCCGTGCCAGGTGTCCCTGGCCGCGCTTCGTCGCCGGGGTTCACCTTGCCCTGCTCATCAGATAATTTGTCGTCGGATGATTTGATCATCGCTCTCTCCCGACACTTTGGTTGAGGATGTATGGGGCGGCTGCGTCACCTGCTCCCTTAACAACCGCAGGAAGCGCCGGTTCCCGCTTCCGCCATATATCTGCATGCGTCTGCCACAGCTTGAACTAGAGCGCCGAACCGGAGGTGACACTGGCATTCGGACCGCTTCGCTTATCCGCATACTGACAATTCTGAAAATATCCGGAACTGCCACACACGCGGGACGTTTGTGAACGTTGTCGATGGGCGAGGGATATGAAGCCTTCCAAAAATAACGGCGCTGCCAAGGATGAGCTCGTTATTCCTCTAGCCGAGGAGAACGCGCGAATTGAGAAGCGGCAGCGACCGGCCAGAACGGTTCGCATACGAACTCTCGTCGACGACGTAGAGGAAATTGTAAGTGCTACGCTGAAAGGCGAAACGGTGGACATCGTCCGCGTTTCCGTTGATCGCCCGGTCAGCAAGATTCCGGAGACCAGGACTGAGAACGGCGTCACGATCATTCCGATCGTCGAGGAAGTCCTGTTCGTCGAAAAGCGGCTCGTCTTAAAGGAAGAGCTTCACCTCCGCCGCCACGTCACCAAAGAGACAGTTGCATTGCCAGTCACGCTCAAAAAGCAGCGGGCAGTGGTCGAACGGGTGGCGGAAGAAACAAACCCCACTGAATCAAAGGAGTGACTATTGTGACCTACGCAAGCCTAAACGATAACCAACGCATCATCACTGCGTTCTTCGATGACCGCGGATCGGCCGAAGCAGCCATGAACGAACTGACCTCGCTAGGTGTCCGTGCCGAACAAATGAGATTGGTAGAAGGACGGCAGGATGGTGGGAGAGAAGGCGAGCAGTCCGACAGCCAAGGGGGCAGCTTCTGGGAAGCTCTCAAGGACATGTTCATGCCCGATGAAGATCGCCACGCCTATGCTGAGGGTCTGGAGCAAGGCGGCTATCTCGTTTCTGTCGCCGCCGACCAGGACAATTATGACCAGGTCATCGACATTCTGGATGATGAGGGTACTGTCGACATGGATGAGCGTGAAGCCTCCTGGCGTTCCGAAGGCTGGAGCGGCTATGATCAATCCGCATCGGCCGCCTCACCGCGGGTTGCCAATCAGTCCACATTGTCCGGTGTTCCGGATCGATCAACGACCGCCGACTTGACCCATGAGAATGAGGTTATTCCGGTTGCCGAGGAACGGCTGCGCGTGGGCAAGAGAGATGTCAGCCATGGCCGTGTCCGAGTGCGCAGTTACGTCGTGGAAGAGCCAGTGAGCGAATCGGTGAATTTGCGTGAGGAGAATGTCGACGTTCAACGCCGCCCCGTTGATAGGCCCCTGACCGGCGACGATGGGATTTTCGAGGAGCGCAGCATTGAAGTCGAGGAGCGCGGCGAGGAAGCCGTTGTCGCCAAAGAAGCGCGTGTCACCGAGGAAGTGGTGGTTACCAAGGATGTCAATGAGCGGACCGAGGAGGTATCAGACAAGGTGCGGCACACCGAAGTAGAAGTCGATGACGAACGACAGCTCGATCAACCGGCGGAGCGCAGGCGGGCGCGCAGATAAGTTATCGAATCAGCCTCGGCATGCAGGGTGGGCAGTCCCTGCTGCTGAAGTTGCCGAGGACCTTAGGAACCGCGACGGCCGCCGGAACTGAGGTTCCAGGTCACGCGAGAGCTTCTGCTATATGACCTTTCCATCGCCCCAGGCGGAGCGTTCGGCCATTTTGGAACGGCCATTTGTCCTCATTGTCGATCGTATATCCCGGTGGAAGTTTTTGCCGCATTTTCTTTGCCTCGGCTTTTGCAGATTTCGTCCAGCCCAGCGCCATATAAGTAGCAACAACGTTCTTCTGAATGAGGACGGAGGGAGTTGAGAACTGCGACAGATACTCGAGGGACCTGATAAGGTTTTGCGGATCGTCGGTGTAGTTCCCGAGCTCATAGTAAGCCCAACCGAGCGTCCATGCATACCAGCTGCGCGACCGGCCAGCGCCGATTTCACCTTCTACGATATCAATAGCTTCGCGGATCCCGTCTTCCTCTCCTTGAAACATCAGCGCATCTGCGCGTTCCACTCTCAGAGCGCTGATATTCTCATCGATGACTCCTCGTTCTTCGGCCATATCAAGGGCCTGCCGATACGCGCTCATGCCAGGCTCGAAAAGGCGGTTGTATATATTGGCAGCAGCCCAGCTCCATATATTTTCATAGTCATCGCCATCAAGGCGCACAGCCTCGCGCGCGTGGCTTAGGGCGCTATCCAATGTAACGTCCGAGTCCTCCTCTCCCTCTTTCCAGTCATGCAGATAAGCAATTATTTGGGAATAGGAAAGAAACCCGCGGGCTCTGGCGAATCCGCCGTCTTCCACAAGGGCATTTTGGAAGGCTTTGCGCGCAAGACGATTGCTTTCATGGGTCATTACCCGATGCCACATGGCGCCTTGCAAATAGTAGTCGTCTCTACGCGCCATTCACAACACTCCGTGACATGTGCCGGGCAAGCCTGCCATGTGCAGATCTTGCACAAAGGCTTCCAACATAGCTGGGCTTCGATATGGCCAAAGCTTCTCCCTTTCCAAGGTATATTCCGAATCCTCGAGGAGGAAGTCCCCTGCGATCTTCTTCGCTTTTTCGATATCACCGAGCCGAGCATAAACGGCTGCAAGGTGACGGCGAGCGAGATTGGGAGGGTTTACAATTTTTTCCAGTGCGGCCATAGATTCATCGAATCGACCCGCATGATAGAGGGCAATTCCCAACGTCCAAAGAAGCGAATCCGAGGAGATGGGGTTCATGCGCATGGCTCGCTGGATATATGCGATGGCCTCCTCAGGTTTGCCGATGAACACGAGGGCGTCGGCCATGTCGTTCAAAAGACCAGTGCTGTGGGGGTTCATCCGCAATGCGTTCTCGAACGTCGCCATGGCGAGGTCGAATTGGCGACTATAAAGTTGAGCAAACGCCAAGCACCAGTGATTCTCGAAATTATCCGGCTCCAGTGCGACGGCTTTACGGGCAAGTTCACGCGCGTGCTGAAGCTGTTCTGAGGATGAATTCCAGCCGCTCAGCCACGCCTGGACAATGGTATAGGAAAGATAGCCGTATGCGGGGGCAAAACTGGGGTCCAGTTCGATCGTGCTCCGGAAGTGCTGCTGGGCCAGCAGATTGGACTGGCGGGTCCATTCGCGCCAAGCTGCCCGTCCCTTAAGATAAAGGTCATACGTCTCGAGATCGTTCGGCTCCTTGTGAAGTATGCGGCGGTTTTCGGATCTGTCCAAACGAGCAATCAATGTGCCGACAATCGTTTCAACAATTTCATCCTGCAGCTGGAAAATCTCCCGCGCGGGTCGCTCATACCGCTCCGCCCAAAGCTGACGGCAGCTCGCCGTCTCGACCAGTTGGGCGCTGATACGAATTTTTGCTTTTGTACGCTGTACACTGCCTTCGACAATATACCTCACGCCCAGCTGCTGACCCAGTTCGGGAACACTAAGCGGCTTTCGCCTGAGAGAGAACGCCGTATGGCTGGCGATTACCAAAAGCTCTGAAAATTTAGAAAGACCCGTGATGATATCGTGGGTGATTCCATCGCTGAAGTAGTCGGTTTTTGTGCTTCGGCCGGCTACTTCAAACGGCAATACCAGAATGGAAGGCACTACAACCGATTTTGCCCGTGAATGGGCGGCAATCTTTTGCGTCACCGCAGTTCGATCGTCGAAATTGATTCTGAATACCCGCAGCGGATCCTTGATGCTCTTGATCTCCTGATCACCGAGATCTTCGAAGGATGCATCCAACTTCCCACTTACGTGCTTGTAAGCTTCTGCCGAGAGTGCAATGCCGCCCGGTTCCGCGAGGGTTTGGAGCCGCGCCGCGATATTTACACCATCCCCGTAGATGTCATCTCCTTCGGCAATTATGTCGCCAACATTGATTCCAATGCGATAAGTCAGATGACGGGTTTGGGAGGATTTACCGCGCCGCTCGAAAGCAAGCTTCTGCAGGTCCACCGCGCATCTCACACAATCTACAATGCTCGAAAATTCCGCGAGCAGCCCATCGCCTGTGGTCTTTACGATCCGACCTCGAAACCTGGTGATGGCCGGGACGAACAGCATAGCGACGTCAGTTTTGTACAGTCTGTGGGTTGCGTCTTCTGCTACTCGCATTAGACCGCTGTAACCGACGGCATCTGCAACAAGAACTGCCGCGAGCCGCCGGACCTGACCATTGTCCGACAAGGGCTGCAAGAAGGATTGGCCTTAAATCGCCTCGATTTACCATCGTACCCCAGTGTGCTCATACGTCAACCAGCCTTGTTTTAGCTGAACCGAACCGGGAACTCTGTGAGTTTTGCCACGACGACGCGCGGCACGTCTAAGATTTTGATACAGATGGTTATTATGACTTGTTGCCCAGCTCAACGACCCAGCCGTCGAGCACCCTGTCCCAAATTCTGGAAGGTGCTGCAAGCGCGACGAGCTCTTCCTTGCGGATCTTCATCGTCGGAGTGCGCGGAAAATCGGTCGCTCGAAATTGCAAATAACGAGGCACTTTGAACGCGGCTAGGCTCCGAGAACAGTGAGCGAGCAACTCCCGTGCGGCGAGATCCTGCGGATGTGACATGTCTCTTATCCAAATATGAGCTTTCACCTCTTGGCCGCGAATTTCATCCGGCACCGGCACAACGGCA
>DATFOT010000263.1:0-8041 GCA_035265265.1 Aestuariivirgaceae bacterium
ACTCGTGCTCGGTCTGGCACAGCATGAGGAGGCCGCGCGGCGAGAACATCACGTTGAAATTCACTTCGCGCGACAGCGATTCATAGAGCGAGCGCGACAGCTCGTAGATGGCTATGGAAGCATCCTGCAAATAGTTCGAGCGGATCACGGTCGTGTTGCGCCCGGTGTTGCCGCCGCCGAGCCAGCCCTTCTCCACAACCGCAATATTCGTGAGCTTGTGCTCCTTCGCCAGATAATAAGCCGAAGCGAGCCCATGCCCGCCGGCGCCGATAATGACGGCGTCATACTCGGGCTTAGGGGCCGGGCTCCGCCACGCCCGGTCCCAATCCTTGTGATAATTCATCGCATTGCGCGCGACTGAGAAAATCGAATAGCGGGTTTTCATCTTCGGTCGTGTTAACGGGATCCTGCGAGGAGCGGAGGAAATTAACATCTGGGCTCCGTCCTCACCAATGATTTGCGACGGGCGTGTTCCCAACTGCGACACCGGGCCGCTTTCCTGCTAGGAGAGGGCGAATTGTTTTCCATTGCCCGGCAAAATAGATAGCCCGCATGCTCCTTTGGATCATTTTCGCCGTTCTCACCGCAGGGCTCCTCGCCGTGATCCTGCGGCCGCTCGCATCTCCGGTTCGGCCGGAGAAGGAAGAGGCAGCGCTCGCGGTCTACCGGGATCAGCTGGCTGAACTCGACCGCGAAGAGGCCGCGGGCCTCATTGCCCAAGCGGAAGCGGACTCCGCACGCAGCGAAATCACCCGCCGCCTTCTCAAGGCGGATGCCGGCGGGAAGGCAGCATCAGAGGGTGATGCGCCTCGCCTCAGGCGGCAGGCACTGATCGCCTCGCTCGTCGCGATTCCGGCTCTCGCCATCACATTCTACCTGGCGCGCGGCAGTCCCGGCCTATCGGGGCTGCCCTATGCCGAGCGCATGGCCAATGCCGAGGCAAACCGCGATATCGATGCTCTAATTTCAAAGGTCGAGCGTCATCTCGCGCAAAATCCCCAAGACGCTGCCGGATGGCGTGTCCTCGCGCCCGCCTATCGCACCCTCGGACGCTATGACGCCGCCGCCAGCGCCTATGGCCGGGCAATGGCCTATGGCAAGCCCGACGCGGATCTCCTGGCTGATTTCGGCGAGGCGACCGTCATGGCAGCTCAAGGCGTCGTGACCAAAGCGGCGGCCGATAGCTTCGCCGCGTCACTGAAGCTCGACGCCAAACATGTTAAGGCGCGCTATTTCCATGCCCTCGCGCTGTTTCAGGACGGCAACCGGCAAGCGGCTCTGGCGGAATGGCGCAGCATGCTCGCCGATGCGCCCGCCGATGCGCCATGGCGGGTGTTTGTTGAAAACCGCATCTCTGATGCCGCAGCGCCGCCCCGGCTCGACGAAAAGCAGATCGCTGCCGCCGAAGCCATGACCCGAAGCGAGCGCGCCGCGATGATATCCTCCATGGTCGAGGGCCTTGCCGAACGGCTCTCCCGCAACGGCGCCGACCTCGAAGGCTGGCTGAGGCTTGCCCGCGCCCGCGCGATCCTGGGTGAACCCGCCAAGGCAGCCGAAGCGCTCAGCCGTGCCGGCCGAATTTTCAAGGACGATCGCTCGGCCCTGGCTCGCATCGAGCAGGCCCGCAGCGCCTTGCGGCTGCGATAGAGGCGCGCATGAAACTTACCCGCAGGCAGAAACGCGCAAGCCTCCTCATCGCCGCGCTCGCCGTTCTTGGGAGCGCCGCCGGCCTCGTCCTCTACGCGCTGAGCGATACGATCGTGTTCTTCTTCACGCCCGCTGAAGTTCTCGCCCGGAGCATCGAGCCTGATGCCAGGTTCCGCTTGGGCGGTCTCGTCTCTGAAGGCAGCCTCAAGCGCAATGGCACGGCGGTTGCTTTCACCATCACCGACGGCCAGAAGACCCTTCCGGTCACCTTTACCGGCCAGCTTCCCGATTTGTTCCGCGAAGGCCAGGGCGTCGTGGCGGAAGGAAAGCTCGACAGAGCCGGCATCTTCATCGCCGACACCGTGCTTGCCAAGCATGATGAGAACTACATGCCAAGAGAGGTGGCCGATTCATTGAAGAAGAAAGGTCTTTGGCAGGGGCAGGGGAAGGCTTCGCCATGATCGCCGAGCTTGGTCACTTCACCCTCATCCTTGCCTTTCTGGCCGCGCTCTACCAGGCAACGGTTCCGCAATTCGGCGCCTGGCGATCCGAGCCGCGGCTGATGCAGGCGGCGGCACCCGCCGCGCTCATGCAGCTTGCTCTGATTGCCGGATCGTTTGCCGCGCTGATCTGGCTCTATGTCACTTCGGATTTCTCAGTCGCCAATGTGGCGGCCAATTCCCACAGCGAGAAGCCGCTGCTCTACAAGATCACCGGCGTGTGGGGCAACCACGAAGGCTCGATGATCCTGTGGGTCCTCATCCTGGCGCTCTTCGGTGCCGGCGTTGCCCTTTTCGGCGGCAATCTTCCCGCAAGCCTGAAAGCCCGCGTTCTAGCCGTGCAGGGTCTCATCGCCGCCTGCTTCCTGATCTTTATCCTCGCCGTTTCCAATCCGTTTCTGCGTCTCCTCGCGCCGCCCGTGGAAGGCGATGGACTGAACCCGGTGCTGCAGGATCCCGCCCTCGCCATTCATCCGCCTTTTCTCTATGCGGGTTACGTCGGCCTCTCAATCGCCTTCTCCTTTGCCTGCGCTGCGCTGATCGAAGGGCGTGTCGATCCGGCATGGGCCCGCTGGGTCAGGCCCTGGACCCTCGTGGCCTGGATGTTTCTAACGGCTGGCATCGCGCTCGGCGCCTGGTGGGCCTATTACGAACTCGGCTGGGGCGGCTTCTGGTTTTGGGATCCGGTCGAGAACGCCTCGCTGATGCCCTGGCTTGCCGCTACCGCGCTCCTTCACTCCTCGATCGTCGTCGAGAAGCGCAACGCCTTGAAAATCTGGACGGTGCTCCTCTCAATTCTGGCCTTCTCGCTCTCGCTCATCGGCACCTTTCTTGTCAGGTCCGGCGTGCTGACCTCCGTCCATGCCTTTGCCGTCGATCCGGCCCGCGGGCTTTTCATCCTGGCGATCCTCTGCGGCCTCATCGGCGGTTCACTCGCGCTCTTCGCCTGGCGGGCACCGAAGATCGAACCGGGCGGTCTCTTTGCGCCGATCAGCCGCGAAGGCGCGCTCGTCCTCAACAATCTTCTCCTGGCGACTGCCGCCTCCTGCGTGTTCGTCGGCACGCTTTATCCCTTGGCGCTCGAAGCTCTCACCGGTGCCAAGATTTCCGTCGGGCCGCCGTTCTACAATCTCACCTTCGTGCCGATCGTCACGCCGCTTCTCCTCCTTGTGCCGATGGGTCCCGTGCTGTCGTGGAAGCGCGCCGATGCGTTGGGCGCGTTCCAGCGCCTCTGGGTCGCAGCCGCCCTCAGCCTCGCCTGTGGGATTGCCGTCGCCGTCTTCACCAGCCGGGGTCCTTGGGCAGCACCACTCGGCCTGGCGCTCGGCGCCTGGCTGATGCTCGGCAGCATCGCTGGACTCATCGAGCGTTTAGGCCTGCCGCGCGCCGGTCTCGCAGCCGCTCTGGCACGGCTGCGCGGCCTGCCGCGCTCCGCGCTCGGAACGCTCCTTGCCCATTTCGGTGTCGGCGTGATGATCATGGGAATCGTTGCTGTCACCGCCTGGCGCCAGGAGGTCATAATGGCCATGAAGCCGAACGATCGCCTCGCCATCGCCGGCCTGGATATCGTCTTCGAGGGCGAAGCACCGCGCACCGGCCCCAATTACCTCGCCGAAAGCGGCCGCTTTCTCGTCTCATCGCGCGGGCGCATGATCGCCACCCTCGTCTCCGAGAAGCGGATTTTTCAACCCGGCAACCAGCCGACGACCGAAGCCGGCATTCGCTCCTCGCCTTCCGGCGATCTCTATATCGTCATGGGCGATCCGGCACCTGAAGGCGGCCGGGTGGTACGCGTCTATTTCAATCCGCTCGCCTCATGCATCTGGCTCGGCGCCGCCATCATGTTTCTCGGCGGTGCTTTGTCGCTGAGCGATCGCCGCTTCCGCATCGGCGCGCCGCGCCGGCGCCGGTCTCTGTCCGTTGCACCGGCGGAATAGCCCAATGCGCAGGCTCCTCTTTATTTTTTTGATTGTGCTAATTCCTGCTGCCGCGGCGATGGCGGTGGAACCCGATGAGATACTGGCCGACCCCGCCTTGGAAACCCGTGCGCGCGATCTGTCGGCGGGGTTCCGCTGCCTTGTCTGCCAGAATCAGTCGATCGATGATTCCAATGCACCCCTTGCGCGCGACCTGCGCATCCTCATCCGCGAAAGGATCAAGGCCGGCAGTTCCGATGCCGAGGTGAAACGCTATGTGGTGTCGCGTTATGGCGATTTCGTGCTCCTGAAACCGCCGATCCGAACTCGCACCCTGCTGCTCTGGGCGCTTCCATTCATCGTTCTCTTGTCGGGGCTTCTGTTCCTTTGGCGCCGCCGCGCACCTGCCGCCTCTTCTCTCGAAGCGCCCCTGACGGGGGAGGAGCGCAGGCGCCTCCAAGAGCTCACCCGTCCCCAAGACATTACAAAGCTTTCACCTCCTTGAAATGGTGCCGTAACCCGCCCGTTCCTATTTTGCTCGATGATTAACCTGATGGGAGATGAAAACATGAGCAGAACCAGTATCCTTGGCGGCCTGTTGGCAGTGGCCCTCCTCGGGGGAACGGCCCTGACCGGCTTGACCGCGTCGACCTTTCCTTTTGTCGACGCCAAGGCCGAGACGGTCCTGAACCACGCCCCGGCTGAGGGCTTTGCCGATCTGGTCGAGAAGGTCATGCCGGCAGTGATCAGCGTCGAGGTGAAATTCGCCAATGTGGCGAATATGGGCGAAGATGGTCAGGCCCGCATCCCTGGACTGGATGAGCTGCCTCAGAACAGCCCGTTCCGGCGCTTCTTCGAGCAATTCCCCGACTTCCGCAATTCTCCTCAGATGCCTATGCCGCGCGAGCGCCAGGCGATGGGAGAAGGTTCCGGTTTCTTGATTTCCGCTGACGGCTATGCCGTTACCAACAACCACGTCGTCAAGGATGCCGACGAAGTCATGATCAAGACCAATGACGGCAAGGAATACAAAGCCGAAGTGGTCGGCACCGACGCCAAGACCGATCTTGCTCTTTTGAAGATCAAGGGCGGGGGCAATTTTGCTTTCGTGAAATTTGCCGAAAAGGAAGCCCGCGTCGGTGATTGGGTGGTTGCCGTGGGCAATCCCTTCGGCCTCGGCGGCACCGTGACGACCGGCATCATCTCCGCGCGCGGCCGCGATATCGGCTCCGGCCCCTATGACGACTTTCTGCAGATCGACGCGCCGATCAACCGCGGCAATTCCGGCGGCCCGGCGTTCAATCTCGCCGGTGAGGTGGTCGGCGTGAACACCGCCATCTTCTCGCCGTCCGGCGGCGGCAGCGTCGGCATCGGCTTTGCGATCCCGGCCGCCATCGCCAATGACATCGTTGTCACGCTTCGCGACAACGGCAAGGTCACGCGCGGCTGGCTCGGCGTGCAGATTCAGCCGGTCACCGAGGAGATCGCCGAGAGCATCGGCCTTACCGTGAACAAGGGCGCGTTGGTCTCCGACGTCACGGCGTCTTCGCCTGCCGCCAAGGCTGGCATCAAGACCGGTGATACGGTCGTTGCTGTCGACGGCGCCGACGTTCTGGAGCCCAAGGACCTCGCCCGGCGTATCGCCCAGATCAAGCCCGGCAAGCCGGTCGAGCTGACGCTGATGCGCGACGGCAAGGAAACCAAGGTTTCCGTTGAGATCGGCACCATGCCGGCGGATCTCGAAGCCGCAGCGGTGAATCCGGCGCCGACGGAAACGCCTGCGCCAGCGAACCTCGCCTCGCTCGGCCTGACGCTCGAGCCGAATCCCAGCGGTGACGGTCTCAAGATCACCGCCATCGAATCCGGCAGCAGTGCCGAGGAACGGGGGCTGCGCGTCGGCGACACCATCCTTCAGCTGAACGGCACCGACGTCACCAGCGTGCAGGATGTCAAAAAGCAGTTGGAAGCGGCTGGCACGCAAGGCCAGAAGAAGGTCCTAATGCTTGTTCGCTCAGGCGATCGCCAGCGTTTCGTGGCAATGCCAGTCGAAAAGCCGAAGACCTAACATCCCAAGCGACGCGGCACGGGGCATGAACCCTGTGCCGCTTGAGCCCGCGCGGGTACCCGTCTGCCCTTCGTTCCCCGGGGCAGCGCCCGCGCGGTTTCTTTTTCTGACGCAACGTCCTTGCATCTATTAGCCGGGCCGCATCATTATGATAATGACTTCGCAACAGACGGAACCTTCCCCCGCTATGCGTATATTGGTTGTTGAAGACGATCGCGATGCGGCGTCCTGGCTGATTAAGGGATTGCGAGAGGCCGGACATGTCGCCGATCATGCGGCCGATGGCGACGACGGGCTGAGCATGGCCCGCGAGAAGGTTCATGATGTCATAATCGTCGACCGCATGCTGCCGAAGCTCGACGGCCTCGCCCTCGTCCGCCGGCTCCGCGAGGAAGCAATCCACACGCCGGTTCTTATCTTGAGTGCGCTCGGCGATGTGGACGAGAAGGTCAAGGGTCTCCGCGCCGGCGGCGACGATTATCTCGGCAAGCCCTATTCATTCGCCGAGCTTCTCGCCCGCATCGAGGGTCTCGCCCGCCGCAATACATCCGAACCGCAGCTGACCCGGCTGAACGTTCTCGACCTTGAGATGAATCTCCTCACCCGGACCGTCACCCGCTCCGGCAAGCCGATCCTTCTGCAGCCGCGCGAGTTCAAGCTGCTCGAATATCTGATGCGCAATGCCGGTCATGTCGTCACCCGCACCATGCTTCTGGAGAATGTCTGGGACTACCACTTCGATCCCCAGACCAATGTCATCGATGTGCATATTTCCCGACTTCGCACCAAGATCGACAAGGGTTTCCCCGAGCCCATGCTGCAGACCGTGCGCGGTGCCGGATATATGATCCGTGCCCATTAGCCTGAAGCTTCTGCAGACTTCGACATTTCGGCTCGCCGCTCTTTATCTCGCCATTTTCGCTCTTTCGGTCGGTGTTATTCTCTCCTACGTTTATTGGAACACCGCTCTGCTCATCGAACAGCAGATCGAGGAGACGGTGCGCTCCGAGATCCATGTGCTTGCCGAGCAGCTTGCCGACCATGGCATGGAGGGTCTCACCGAGACTGTCCGCCGCCGCAGTGAGCAGAATCCAGGTTCGGTGTATCTGCTCACGAACTATCTCGGCCGGCGCCTTGCCGGCAATCTGGACAGTCTCCCCCAGCAGGCGATCAAGGGGCAGGGGTGGATCGAGTTTTCCTATCTCGTGGAGACGTTCGAAGGTGTTGGCCATCGCCGCGCCAGGGCCTATCACCTGACGCTTCCCAACGGCTCGGTGCTCGTTGTCGGCCGCGATGTCGAGGAGCGGCGCCAATTGGGCTCGCTCATCCGCCGCACGCTCTTTTTCGCGCTCGGCTTCACCGTGCTGCTCGGTCTTTTCGGCGGCCTGATCATGAGCCGCAATTTTCTCCACCGTATCGATTCCATCACCGCCGCCAGCCGTTCCATCATGGAGGGTGATTTGTCGAAACGGCTTCCCGTCTCGGGTTCGGGTGATGAGATCGACCAGCTGTCCGGCAGTCTCAACCAGATGCTCGAGCAGATCGAGCGCCTGATGGCGGGGATGAAGGAAATCTCGAGCAATGTCGCCCATGATCTGCGCACGCCTCTGGCACGCCTGCGCTCCCGCGTCGAAGCCGCCCTGCGCACCGGCGAGCCAGCCGCTCAGAAAGCAGCGCTCGAGCGCACCATCGAGGAAGCCGACGGGCTGCTGGCCACCTTTAACGCGCTCCTCTCCATTGCCCGCGCCGAAGCGGGCCAGCTCCGCGAGGGCCTGAAACCCGTGGACCTGCAGGATCTGCTGAGTGAGCTTGGCGAGCTCTTCGCCCCCCTCGCCGAGGAATCGGGAGGCTCGCTGACCGTCATCGCACCCCATCATGTGCCCGTGCGCGCAGACCGGCAGCTTCTCGCTCAG
>DATFOT010000264.1:0-10342 GCA_035265265.1 Aestuariivirgaceae bacterium
CACGAGATACGCGGCTGCACCTGTGGTGCCCTTCTGGAAGAGAATACTGCCCTTCTCAAGGTTTACGCGTTTCGACGCGAAAGACAAAAGCTGCAAATGACCGGCCTCGCTGTCCGCAAACAGTGGAATCTGTTGTAAGACTCGCACGTCGGCCTTCACCCGCATCTGCCTCTCCCGCCGCCCTGGACTGATTCTCCCAGCCCATTCGCACTCTGAATCAACGGGACTCAGGGCACAAGCTTATAACCACCGGTTTCCGTTACCAGGATCTCGGCATTGGAAGGATCGCGTTCGATCTTTTGCCTGAGCCGGTATATATGCGTTTCAAGCGTATGGGTCGTGACCCCTGCATTGTAGCCCCACACCTCATGCAGCAATATATCGCGCCCGACGGCTTGATCGCCGGCCCTATAAAGATATTTGAGAATTGACGTTTCTTTTTCCGTCAGCCTGACCTTCTTGTTCTCTATGGTCAGCAAGAGCTTGGCACTAGGCTTGAACGTATAGGGTCCGAGTTTGAACACGGCGTCTTCGCTTTGCTCATGCTGTCTCAGATGCGCCCGGATGCGGGCAAGCAGCACCCCGAAGCGAAACGGTTTCGACACATAGTCATTCGCGCCCGAATCCAGCCCGAGGATCATATCTGCGTCTGACCCCTGAGCGGTGAGCATGATGATCGGGCCCTTATAGCCGTTGCGCCGCATAATTTTGCATGCTTCACGACCGTCCATGTCCGGCATGTTGACATCGAGGATCACCAGATCGACATGCTCTCCACGAACCGTCTTGAGGCCGGCAGTTGCGCTGGCAGCATCGAAGATCGAGAACTCGCCATGGAGCGTGAACTGCTCCTTTAGTGTTTCTCGCAGCTGATCATCATCATCGACGATGAGTATCTTCTTGGCCGTGCTCATTAGATTTCCCGTATATGAGGGTGGTTCAAGCAGCTCTGCTTGGCGTCAGAACGGGCAAACCGGCCCAGATATGCCAATTTTATCGAGGTGGCCCCATATTGCAAAGGCCCATGTCTACCGCCCACGAGCCGCTGATCGTCACCGCTTTGCCCGGCGCGGTAATCGGGACGCTAAGCTGCCGCGACAAAATACATCGCTGTGCCCTAGGCAGCAGCGGCATCCTCGCGGATAAAAGCGAAGGGGATGGAGGAACGCCCGCCGGCCGCTGGCCGCTACGGCGCGTTCTTTACCGGCCTGACCGCCTTGCACCGCCGCTGACCGCCTTGCCCGTGTCGCCCATTCGGCCCAATGACGGCTGGTGCGACGATCCAGCCGATGCCGCTTACAATCGTCCCGTGACGCTTCCGCACCGCTCGAGCGCTGAGTCCATGTGGCGGCCCGATCACCTCTATGATGTAGTGGTCGTCCTCGGCCATAATGATGATCCCGTTATCCCCGGCGCCGGCTGCGCAATTTTTTTACACCTCACCCGCCCCACATACGAGCCCACGGCAGGCTGCGTGGCTGTGGACCTTCCCGATATGATCGAAATACTGCGCCATTCTTCGCCCGGCATAGCGATGCTGATCGGGCTTGCGCGCTAGTTTTCCGGATTTGTCCGCTCGCCGAATATTGCTGACCCAACCCGGACATGGGTCGCGCCGAACTCGATCGCTTTTTCGAGATCTGTACTCATTCCCATGCTGAGCTTGAGAAGATTGTTGCGCTTGGCAATCTTCGCCAGGAGCGCAAAGTGCATTGCCGGCTCCTCGTCCATTGGCGGCAAACACATGAGCCCCATAATCGGCAGAGCCAGATCTTGCTTGCAAAAGCCAATGAACGCATCCGCCTCGCTAGGTGTGACGCCGCCCTTTTGCGGCTCCTCCCCGGTGTTCACCTGTATGAAGAGCTCAAGGAGACGGTTTTGCTTCCTGATTTCCGCAGCGAGTACCGTCGCGAGTTTCGGCCGATCCACCGTATGAATTACATCGAATAGGCCCACCGCTTCCGCCGCCTTGTTGCTTTGCAGGGGGCCGATGAGATGCAGTTTGGTCCGTGGATAGGAAGCCGTGAGCAGCGGCCATTTCGCTTTGGCCTCCTGCACGCGGTTTTCCCCAAACACCTCCTGACCTGCCTCCAGAATCGGCTTGATGTGCTCGGACCCGAAGGTCTTGCTGACCGCGATGAGGATAATATCGCTTTCCCGCCGCCCCGATGCCGTTGCAGCGTCGCTAATCCTCTTTCTGACCTGGAGCAGTCCTGTTGCTCCTGCCGCCGCTGGTATTGTGTGATTGGAACCGGTCAATGGGTCTGCATCCTCATGATGGCCAGGGATATGACCGAGCTTGCGGCTTCTTTCAAGTATTGGTAGGCAGACCGGATCATTTGATCGACCGCGACGTGAGCCTAATGCATGGCAGTTGAACGCTACAATCACCGTACCGCCGAGGCGCATTGGCAAGAGCGTTGGCAGGAAGAGCGCTGCTTCGAACCGGCGACGGACCAGGGCCGCCGAAAATACTATGTCCTGGAGATGTTCCCGTATCCCTCGGGCCGCATTCATATGGGCCACGTTCGCAATTACACGATGGGAGACGTGATCGCGCGCTACATGCGTGCCCGTGGCTGCAACGTGCTGCACCCGATGGGCTGGGATGCCTTTGGCATGCCTGCCGAGAATGCCGCCATCGAGAAAGGCGTGCACCCGAAGACTTGGACATACGAGAACATCGCCACTATGCGCCGGCAGCTCCAATCCATGGGTCTGTCGCTTGACTGGAGCCGCGAGATCGCCACCTGCGATCCGACCTATTACCGACACGAGCAGGAGATGTTCCTCGATTTTTTCGCTGCGGGCCTGGTGGAACGGAAGATTTCACAGGTTAATTGGGATCCCGTTGACCAGACCGTCCTCGCCAACGAGCAGGTAATCGAGGGTCGCGGCTGGCGCTCGGGCGCAGCTGTCGAGAAGCGAGAGCTCGCACAATGGTTCCTCAAGATCACGGCCTACTCCGATGATCTGCTTGCGTCTCTCGCTCGCCTCGACAAATGGCCCGACAAGGTCCGGCTCATGCAACAGAATTGGATTGGCCGTTCCGAGGGCGTTCGTTTTCGCTTTGAGCTCGAGGATGAAGCCGGCAGGCCCGATACACCCCTTTATGTCTACACGACCCGTCACGATACAATTTTCGGAGCGAGCTTCTGCGCTGTCTCACCTGATCACGAATTGGCAAAACGCCTTGCTGTAAAATTGCCCGAGGTGGCAGCTTTCCGGCGCGAGTGTGAGGCCCTTGGCACGAGCGAGGAGGCAATCGAGCGCGCAGAAAAAAAAGGCGTTTTTCTGAAGCTCTATGCGCGACACCCTTTCCGGCGGAACGTTCGCCTGCCGGTCTACGCTGCAAATTTCGTCCTCATGGCCTACGGCGAAGGCGCGATTTTCGGCTGCCCTGCTCATGATCAGCGCGATCTGGAGTTTGCCCGTCGCTATGATTTGCCGGTCATCCCCGTCGTCGCACCGGCAGAGGCCGATCCGAACACGTTTGCCATTGGCCAAGAGGCTTTCATCGAAAAAGATGAAACCGAGGCCGTGCTCATCAACTCCGATTTCCTCGATGGCCTCAACGTTGTCGATGCCAAGCGGGAAATCGCCACACGGATGGAGCAGGCGCGGATTGGCGAGCGACGGATCAACTATCGGCTTCGCGACTGGGGTGTTTCCCGCCAGCGCTATTGGGGCTGCCCAATTCCGGTTATTCACTGCAATCGCTGCGGCATTGTTCCCGTGCCGAAGAACACGCTTCCGGTCACCCTCCCCGACGATGTCACTTTTGATCAGCCCGGCAACCCCCTTTATCGCCACCCGACCTGGAAACATGTAAACTGTCCGCGCTGCGGCGCTGCTGCCGAGCGCGAGACCGATACCTTCGATACCTTCGTGGATTCGTCCTGGTACTTCGCAAGATTCTGTGCCCCCCGTTCTGAGCGGCCCACCGACCTGGCGGCCACCGGCTACTGGATGCCGGTAGACCAATATATTGGCGGCATCGAGCACGCGATCCTGCATTTGCTTTATTCGCGCTTTTTTACCAGGGCCATGCGCCGGACCGGCCATATCGAGATCGACGAACCTTTTGCCAGCCTCTTCACCCAGGGCATGGTCATCCACAGCACGTTCCGAACACGCAAGGGCGAGTGGATTGTTCCGGCCGAGGCCATGGAGAAGGATGGCAGTTGGGTACATGTTTCCACCGGCGAGGAATTGATCGTTGGTCCCCCGGAAAAAATGTCGAAGTCGAAAAAAAACGTCATAGACCCCGAAACCATTATCGAGCAATACGGTGCTGACACCGCCCGCTGGTTCATGCTCTCCGACACGCCCCCTGAGCGCGACATCGAATGGACGGAAAGTGGAGTGTCGGGTGCCTGGCGCTTCACCCAGCGCCTGTGGCGCCTGATCAACGATATTTCCACATTGCCTCTGCCGGAGAAAGATCCGCCTCCCGGCCATCACGAGGCTTCCCTTGCTCTCCGGCGCAGCATTCACCAGACCTTGCATGCTGTCGGCCTCGATATCGAATCACTGCGTTTCAATCGCGCCATCGCCCGCATTTACGAGCTTGCCAACATCCTTGGTGCGGGCTTTGGTTCCTTAAAGGCTGCCCCGATATCCCCGTCCGTTTTCCATGAAGGCGCGGGAATTCTGGTCCAGATGTTCGCCCCGATGATGCCGCATCTTGCCGAGGAGTCCTGGAAAGTGCTTGGCCGACAGGGACTTGTCGCACATGCGGCATGGCCGGTCGCCGATCCCGCTTTGCTGCTGGAGGACATGGTGACGATAGCCGTCCAAGTGAATGGTAAGCGCCGCGATGAAGTCACGCTTAAAAAAGGCTTGCCAGCCTCGGAGGTTGAATCGATCGTGCTAAAGCTGGATAATGTGCGCCGGGCAGTTGATGGCAGGGCGGTGCGCAGGATCATCGTCGTGCCGGATCGAATCGCGAATGTGGTGGTAGGCTGATGTCTAGGTCGCGGCAGGCACTTGGAATGATGGCGCTGGCCATCTGCCTTTCCGTTTCGGCCTGCGGCTTCCAGCCTCTATATGGCACGTCGCCAAGCGGTTCGAACGTTTCGACAGAGCTCTCCGCCGTAGCTATCGACGAGCAGGACACCCGGCTTGGCCAGCTCATCCGCAACGACCTGCTGTCGACGATGTCGGGTGCCGGCGCGACGCGCTACCGTCTGCAGCTGATGGCGCTCGACGGCACGAAAACCATGATCGAAAACGACAATGAGGATACGCGCCGCTTCAATTACCGGGTGAACGTCGCGTACCGTCTTATAGACCGGCAAACCGGGCAGGAACTGAACAGCGGGAAGACCTTTTCGCAAGTCTCATATGATCGAACCACTTCTGATTTTTCCAATGTTCAGGCCGAAACCAATGCCATGGAACGCGCCGCCAAAGAGGTAGGCAACGACATTCGCACCCGCCTTGCAGCTTATTTTGCCGCGAGCTGATCGGCTCCATGGCCATCCTGAAGGCTTCAGCGCTCGAGCAGCATATTTCTCGCCGTCGCCTAGCCTCCTCATACCTCGTTTATGGTCCTGATACGGGTAAGGTCGGCGAGACCGCTCGCCGCCTTGTTGCCCATGTCGCGGGCAGCGTTGACAACCCCTTCACTGTTTCGCGTCTGACAGAGGATTCACTCGCAGATTCCGGCCATTTAGCCGATGAAATCCTCTCCAGACCTATGCTCGGCGGCAGAAAGGCAATTTGGTTCGCTTCCCCAGGCAATGATTTCCTCAAGGCTCTCGAGAAGCTTGGGCCTATCGAGCCTGGAGGAAATGTTCTCATTATAGAGGCGGGCAACTTGCCGAAATCATCCAAGCTGCGTGCTCTATTCGAACGTGACCCCGAGGCATTCGCAATCGCCTGTTACGAAGATTCCCTGGAGGACCTCGACCAGCTCATAGAAGACTCATTTGCCGCAGAAGGTCTAACGCTGTCGCCGGCTGCAAGAGGCGCCCTCCTCGGTCACCTTGGGGAAGACCGCACGCTTAGCCGCGGTGAGATCGAGAAACTGATGCTCTATTGCCTCGGCAGCGGCAAGGTCGATCTCGCAGATGTTGAGGCCGTGTGCAGCGGCAGGACCACCGCAGATCTCGACGACCTGAACGATGCAGTATTTGCCGGCGAACTGTTTTCGACGGATACTTTGGTGGATCGGCATTTGAAAGCAGGCACGCCCGGATCACGCCTGCTCGCCGCCGCTTCTCTCCATTCGTCGGTTCTTGAGAAGTTTCTTCTTGATGTCGAGAACGGGGCGCAGCCGGTCCAGGTGGTGAGGACAGCCCGTCCGCCGATTTTCTTTCAGCGCCATGGTTCGCTTATCCAGCAGCTCAACACCTGGAACAGCCAAACTATTGTTGCTGCTGCCGAGACGCTGGCACGGGCGACGCTGCAGACTCGCGAATTTGCCGCCCTTGAATCCCAGATCGCGGGGCGCGCGCTTCTCTCCCTGAGTCGCCTCGCTGCTGAAGGTCGCAGTAGTCGTAGTCACTAGTCCGTATGCTGATTATTGCCGGCGCAGGCGTAGGCACATCGATTCCAGCTGCTCGAGTGTCTTGTAATGAATGATCAGGCGTCCGCTGCCTTTGCCATCCTCTTCAATTTCCACTTTGAGTCCCGTCGCCTCCAGCAGCGATTGTTCCACCGCTCTGGTGTTTGGATCGGATTTGGCCGATCCGTTTTTCCTTCGGCCCGCAGTCTCTTCCGTCGTCGTGCGCGAAAGCTTCTCCGCGTCGCGTACGCTCAGGCCAAGTTTGATGATCTGCGCTGCCAGTTCCGCGGGCTTATCGACGGCAATCAGCGAGCGGGCATGGCCTGCGGTGAGGTTGCCCTCTTCGATGTGCCGCTTCACCTCTTGCGGCAGCGACAGGAGCCTCAACGTATTGGCAATGTGACTCCGGCTCTTGCCTACGGAATCAGCGAGCTGCTGCTGAGTATACTGGAACTGCTCCGTGAGCTGGGCATAGGCACGGGCCTCTTCAAGGGCATTGAGGTCGGCGCGCTGGATATTCTCGATCAGCGCCACTTCCAGCGCTTCGCCATCTGACAAATCTCGAACGATGACCGGAACATCATGCACCCCCGCCCGCTGCGCGGCTCGCCATCGCCTTTCACCCGCGACGATCTCGAAAGTCTGTCCGTCGTTTTTCGATCGGGCGACAATCGGCTGCAGAAGCCCCTTGTCCCGTATCGACCGGGAAAGGTCCTCGAGATCTGCCTCGTTGAAGGTCTTGCGTGGATTGTTGGGATTAGCGTGTAGAAATTCGATCGGAATCTGCCGAAGCGCACGCGCATCCAGCCGCGCCGGTTCCTCGCTGGGCTCATCGCCGATCAGCGCGGCCAATCCACGGCCAAGACGCCGCTTCGCCTGTTGAGGCATCATGTCCACAGTTTCCCCTCTCGCATCTCCGGGGCGCCTGGCGCCCGTTATGCCGCCCGCAGGTGCCGCTCCCGGCGGATAATTTCCGATGCCAAGCGGATATAGGCCTGGCTGCCGGCGCAGTCATTATCGTAGAGCAGCACTGGCTGGCCGTATGACGGAGCCTCCGAAACCCGTACGTTGCGCGGTATCACCGTATTGTAGACCTTCTCGCCCAGTACGCTCCGCACATCTTGGGCGACCTGCTCAGACAGACTGTTACGCTTGTCGAACATGGTGAGCACGACCCCTTGAATGGCGAGTCGAGGATTAAGGTTGGCCCTGACCCGCTCCACTGTCTTGAGCAATTGGCTAAGCCCCTCGAGCGCGAAGAACTCACATTGCAGCGGCACTAGTACGGCATCCGCCGCCGTAAGCGCGTTGATGGTGAGCAGGTTCAGTGACGGCGGACAATCGATGAGCACATAGCTGTACTCCCTGCCCTGCGGCCTTTCGCGAATTTCAAATGCTATTGCATCCTCCAGCCGATACGTCTTCCGGTCGACTTCGGAGAGCTCCAGTTCGGCACCGAGCAAATCCATCGTCGAGGGGGCGCAGTAAAGCCGCGGTATGCCGGATTCCATCAGTACCTCGGAGAGCGTCGCTTCCCCCATCAGCACATGATAGGTAGACTTCATCCCTCCGTGGCGCGCAATTCCAAGTCCTGTGCTTGCATTGCCTTGGGGATCGAGATCGCAAATGAGAACGCTTTCGCCAACCGCAGCAAGTGCGGTCCCCAGATTGATCGCCGTTGTGGTTTTGCCGACCCCGCCCTTTTGATTGGCAATAGTGAGAATCCTGGGCCTAGCCGCCTCTTGGACCGTATTCATCGATGTGCAGACCTCGAGGATCTCCAGGATGACCCCTCTCGAATCAATTACACTGGGATGCCTGATATAAATGATTCTCCAGGATTTCATGGCTTCGGTCAATTCAGCACCCGCATCTTGCCCCTTGTGAAAAAGCGCCCTCCCGGTTTCAAGGAACGGTGCCGCCAGGCCGAGGAGCCTGTACAAGGGTGCAACCGCGCGCGATATGATGACTGGATCAGCGTGTCGAAACGGCTCCGAATCGACGTGTTCGGCCCGACTCTGAATTATCTGAACGCTGATCTCTGAGCGTCGGGCAGCCTCCTTCAAGAAGGCAGCCTTCTTGCCATTGCTCTCGATGAGGGTGACCCGATACTCCGGAAAGGCCAAGGCCAGCACTAGGCCCGGAAGGCCGGCGCCCGAACCAAGGTCGACGACGGTCTTCTCGCCCGTGCCGATATAAGTTCTGAGCTGCAGGGAATCCGCAATATGCCGCTTCCACAGGAAGGGGATGGTATCGGCGCCGACCAAATTGATCTGCGCCTGCCATTTTAGCAAGAGATCAGCGTATAGCTTAAGCCGCGCTTGTGATTCACGTGAAACATCGAAGCGCCTGAAGACCTCTTCGGAATTCACTGGTTCAGCCCGACGCGCCGACCCTCGAAGCCATCGGCTTTTTGACGAAGCGCAAAAGGGCGCTCACCGCGGCAGGCGTCATGCCCTCGACTCGAGCGGCTTGCCCCAGACTCTCCGGCTTCATTTCGGAAAGCTTCTGCTGAAGCTCGGCTGAGAGGCTCGGCACAGCCCGGTAATCAAGATCATCCGGAAGCACTAGCGCCTGCTCGCGGCGGTAGGACTCAACGTCCGCGGTCTGCCGGCCGACGTAACCGCTATACAGCGCCTCTGCCTGCAATGCCTCCAGAGCAAAATCCGGTATGGCCGAGAGTCGCGGCCAGATTGTCAACAACTGGCCGAAGTCGATTTCGGGGTAGGCCAGGAGCTCGAAGGCGCTGCGCCGCTGGCCATCCTGATTGAGTTTCAAGCCAAGCCGTGAGCCCTCGCTGGGCGTCAGAGAAACCGATTTCGCCAGCTCCTTTGCTTTGGAGATTTCTGCCATCTTGGCGAGGAACATCGCCATGCGATCGGCGCCGACGATGCCCACGTCGTGACCTAGCGACGTCAGCCGTTCATCGGCATTGTCGGCCCTCAGTATCAGCCTGTATTCCGACCGTGAGGTGAACATGCGATAGGGCTCGGATACCCCGCGGCTGACCAAATCGTCGATCATGACCCCGATATAGGCCTGCGTCCGGTCAAGCCTGAAATCACCGTTGCCGCCGGTGAACCGGGCGGCATTGATGCCGGCGATCAACCCCTGCGCCGCCGCCTCCTCATAACCAGTGGTGCCGTTGATCTGCCCGGCAAGGAACAGCCCGCCTATGGCCTTGGTCTCGAGGCTGGGTTTCAGCTGTCTCGGATCCACATAATCATATTCAATCGCATAGCCGGGGCGGATGATCCGGACCCGCTCGAGTCCTGGAATGGTGCGGATGAAGGCTTCCTGCACCTCCTCGGGCAAGGAGGTCGAAATGCCATTGGGATAGACGGTCGGATCGTCGAGCCCCTCGGGCTCAAGGAAAATCTGATGCGATCCACGCTCGCGAAAGCGCACAATCTTGTCCTCGATTGAAGGACAATAACGCGGTCCTGTGCTTTCGATCTGCCCTGAATAAATTGGCGAACGTCCCAAATTGGCAGCGATGATCTGATGCGTTGCAGGCGTGGTCTTGGTGATATGGCAGGGAATCTGGCGCGTCGAAATATGCGTCGTCAGGAATGAGAACGGTACGGGTGGCACGTCCCCGAGCTGAACCTCGAGCGCCTCCCAGGTGATGCTCCGGCCGTCGAGTCGCGCCGGCGTGCCTGTCTTGAGCCGTCCCAGAGTGAAGCCATTGGCTTCGAGCACTTTGGATATTCCAAGCGCAGGGCGCTCCCCTGCCCTTCCAGCCGGTATCTGCTTCTCGCCGATATGGATAACGCCCCTGAGAAAAGTGCCCGTGGTCAAGACAGCAGCACCGCTGGTGATGGCCTCGCC
>DATFOT010000265.1:0-3906 GCA_035265265.1 Aestuariivirgaceae bacterium
TATCGGCCACCGCCTCGCCAGCCATCTGCACGCCGTCGGTGCGCATATATGTAATGAGACCCACGGTCTCGCCGCCGATCTCCACGCCCTCATAAAGTCGCTGAGCGAGCTGCATGGTCTCTTTGGAGGAGAAGCCGAGCTTGCGCGAGGCTTCCTGCTGCAGGGTTGCGGTACGGAAAGGCGGATAGGGATGCCGGCGGGCCGGCTTGCTCTCGACGGACTCGACGGTGAAACGGGCGCCGGTCACCGCTGCTTCAATGGCCCGTGCCGATGCTTCGTCCTTGACCTCAAGCTTGCCGAGGCGATGGCCGTCGATGGCGCCGAGCCGGGCGGTGAAGGTTTCGCCTTCCGAGTTTGTGAAGGTGCCGTCGATCGTCCAATATTCCTGCGGCTTGAAAGCCTCGATCTCCAGCTCGCGATCGCAGATCAGGCGCAGGGCCACGGACTGAACGCGGCCAGCCGAGCGGGCACCCGGCAGCTTGCGCCAGAGCACGGGTGAAAGAGTGAACCCAACGAGATAATCGAGTGCCCGGCGCGCCAGATAGGCGTCGACGAGGGCCGGATCCACCTGGCGCGGCTTGCGCATCGCTTCGAGAACGGATTGGCGCGTAATGGCGTTGAACACCACGCGCTCCACGGCCTTGTCCTTGAGCACGCCTTTCTTCTGTAGAATTTCCAGGACATGCCAGGATATGGCCTCGCCTTCGCGGTCCGGGTCGGTTGCCAGGATGAGCTTGGAGGCATCGCGCAAGGCATCGGCAATATCGTTCATGCGCTTGGCGGATTTTCCGTCCACGTCCCATGACATGGCGAAATCCTTCTCGGGCCGAACCGAGCCGTCCTTGGCCGGCAGATCACGGACATGGCCATAGGAGGCCAATACCCGGAAACCCTTGCCCAGATATTTATTGATGGTCTTGGCTTTGGAAGGCGACTCTACGACGACAATGTTCATTTACAATCTTTGCGAGTATGCGGGTGCGAATCCAATGAAACGCGCAGGCCTCATATAGGCATTGTTTGGCCGCCGCAAGCCCGGGACATCGCGAAGGTATCCAACTCGCTCCAGAGTCAGGTGTGGGCCACATAACTTTAAGTAGCAAAATGCGACGAATTGCCTTAATAGTGGCAGAATTCACAATCAACAGGTGCAAATCCTGTAGCAATAATTGTACTAACCACGTTTCCATCGCCAGCAAGCCACGGGGGCACAGGCACATGATCGGAGAAACGCGCCGGCGCCGCGCGCAGAGCAAAGCCGCCACATTCGACAATGGGGTACAATCAGAGGTAGATCGCGATGAGAGCGACGAACCATTGCCGCCGCTCAGCCCACAAGACGCCAGCAGCTATATTCTCGGGATGTCGGCTGAGCTGCGACGGCTCGCGGATGAATCGGGTTTCCGCTTCCTCGCCTATCTTCTCGAGATGGTGTTCCAGGAAGCCTTCCGCCTCTCGGGCGAGAGCGGCACCGCAGGCTCCGGAGGAAGGATCAGCAAGAAACTGTCCTCCGACCCGCGCTCGGCAAGCTGAAGCCGATCACATCTTGTTTAGATGACTGACGTCTCTCCAGACGCGAGCGTACCGCACTTGCGTTTGCCTCCCCTGATCATTTGTTGCAGAATTCGAGGTACCGCAACAACGGGAGGAAATAATGACCAGCGGAAAACAAGCTCTTTCACGGCGCAAATTCCTCAAAAGCACCAGCATGGCAGCCGGGGCCGCCGCAGCAACCATCGCGGCGCCCGCCGTGGTCACGGCGCAGTCTCCAAAAGTGCTCAAGATGCAGAGCTCATGGCCTGCTTCCGACATCTGGATGGATTTTGCTCGTCAGTATATCGAGCGCGTCGAGAAGATGTCGAATGGACGCATCAAGATCGACCTGCTGCCGGCCGGCGCCGTTGTGGGCGCTTTCCAAGTTCTCGACGGGGTCAATGATGGCGTTATCGACGCCGCGCATACGGTGCCGGTCTATTGGTACGGCAAGCACAAGGCGGCATCGCTGTTCGGCACCGGGCCGGTGTTCGGCGGCAGCGCGACGACCATGCTTGCCTGGTTCCACCAGGGCGGCGGCAAGGATTTCTATCGCGAACTGACCCAGGACATCCTGAAGCTCAACGTCTATGGATTCTACGGCTTCCCGATGCCGGCCCAGCCCTTCGGCTGGTTCAAGAAGCCTGTCACCACCGTGGCCGAAATACAGGGGTTCAAGTACCGAACCGTTGGGCTGGCCGCCGATCTGATGCAGAAGATGGGCATGAGCGTAGCACAGCTTCCCGGCGGCGAAATCGTGCCGGCCATGGAGCGGGGCGTCATCGATGCTTTCGAATTCAACAATCCATCATCGGATCTGCGTTTCGGATCGGCGGACGTTGCCAAAAATTACATTTTGTCCTCCTACCACCAGGCGAGCGAGTCCTTCGAGTTTCTGTTCAACAAAGACGTCTTCGACGGGCTGGAGCCCGACCTGAAAGCCATCCTGGAACATGGGGTGGAAGCGGCAAGCACGGCGAATACCGCTTCGGCGTTAGATAATTATTCGAGCGATTTGCAGAAACTCCAAAACGAATTGGGCGTGAGCGTGCATCGCACGTCCAAGGAAATCCTCGAGGCGCAGCTCAAGGCCTGGGACGAGGTGATCCCGGCCCTCGAAGCCGATGAATTCATGAAGAGGGTTCTGGATAGCCAGCGTGCCTGGGTCGAGCGGGTTGTGTTCTACGAGCTGATGGACGCGCCCGACCTGGCGCTTGCCTTCAACCACTATTTCCCCGGCAAGCTGAAACTGTAATAGTCTCAGCGCATCGCCCGGCGGAGCCGCTTTGGTTCCGCCGGTCATGCTGCCTGCCGAGCAGGGAGGGGGCCGCAATGATCGCCTACATCAGTTTTGCCGATCGGCTTTCCGCGTGGTTCGGCAAAGTGTTTGCGTGGGCGATCATGGTCATGATCGTCGGCATTACCTACGAAGTCTTCGTCCGATACCTGCTGCGAGCTCCGACAAGCTGGGCTTTCGATCTGTCCTATATCATGTACGGCACTTTGTTCATGATGGGGGGCGCCTACACGCTTTCGCGCGACGGCCATGTCCGCGGCGATTTCATCTATCGTCTGTGGAAGCCGAGGACACAGGCGGCAGTGGAACTCGTCTTATATTTTCTGTTTTTCTTTCCGGGCGTCACAGCGCTGATCCTGGCGGGATGGAAATACGCCGCACGTTCGTGGCGCTTTCTTGAGGTCAGCTCCAACAGCCCGGCGGGGATCCCGATTTTTCAGTTCAAAGCGATCATCGTTGCCGCCGGCGTGCTTCTATTCATCCAGGGCATCGCGCAGGTGTTTCGCTGCATCATCTGCCTGCGCACGGGAGAGTGGGTGCGCGCCGCCCCCGACGTCGAGGAGACGGAGAAGATTTTATTGCAGGCGAAGTCCCTGGAGGCTCTCGGCCATGGCTCCGAAGCAGTCGACGTGGTTCTGCCCGCTGATGACAATCGTGAGGGCAAGCGCAGGAAAAAATCATGACCGATTCAATCGTCGCCGTCGGCATGCTGGGCATTCTGATCTTTGCGATTTTTCTCGGCTTTCCCGTTGCCTTCACGCTGATGGCGCTCGGCGTGTGCTTCGGCTACTACGCCTATTTCGATGCCGACCGCATGTGGATTGCCTACAACCGCGCAGTCGAGAACGGTGCCGATTCCACGACGTTGCTCGAAACGTGGCTCGGCGGATTTTTCAACAACAGGATATTCGACCTGTTCGTCAACCAGACGTTCAACGTCATGTCGAACGACGTGCTGACGGCGATTCCGCTCTTTCTTTTCATGGGCTATATCGTGGAGCGCGCCAATATCATCGACCGGCTTTTCCGCACGCTATTCATTGCGACACGGGCCATTCCCGGTTCCCTTGCCGTGG
>DATFOT010000266.1:0-2903 GCA_035265265.1 Aestuariivirgaceae bacterium
TGCAGTCCTTGCCCTCGGCCGAAGCGATATGGTCGACGCATCGCTCAATGTCATAGTTCGAGCCTGTGAACGCACCGACGGGGCATGCCGACAGGCACGGCTTGTCTGCACAATCGTTGCAGGGATTGCGGCTGCGCGAAATCGGTATGTCGAACGCCACCGGGAACATCAATGCCGCCCTATACGCATGCCACAGCCCGTAATCCGCATGGATGCCGAGACCGAGCGGTGATTGATGGATGGCGCCCGTGCGTTTTGCCCATGTCAGAAAGGGCGGGGCCGGCGTATCGAACGGATACACCGCTTGTGCGCCCAGCCGCTCGGCAAGCGCGCCGATCACCGTCCGGCACCAGCCGTCGAGCCCGCCTGGTGCCGAGCCTTGCTCGCGGTGGAACCGGCTGAACATCTGTGGGCCGGCGTTGCCGATGAGAATGACGAATTGCACGGAAAAAAGCCCTGCCGCGATTTCCTCGCCGGCAGCAGGCGCGAACCAGCCCAACGGCGTGAAACCTTCATTCCAAATGGCAGTCAAAATGGGGTGTTCGTACATGGCACGCGGGGGTATCCGACCAGGACCTACCCCAACTCCATCCGCTCTCGCGGCAGTTTGATGTCGTGCCGCGAGCGGATCAAATCGTCGATCTCGCGCGGCAGGTAATCGGGGAAATAGCTCGCCAAAATCTCGCGCTTCTTCGCACTCGCCCGTTCTACGATGTCGGGCTTGCCCGCCTCGTTCCATTCCTTCGGGCTCATCCGGTTGCCGAGCGCCGGATAGATATATTCCTTCTGCATCAGCGTGAGTGTCTGCTCATGGCCAAGGTAATGCCCCGGGCCCTCCAGGCACACTTCGCCGATCACATCGACCGATAGGGTTTCGTCGTTGACTTCGATCCCGCGCACATTTCGGTTGATTGAGCCCAGCATGTCGTTGTCGATGAGCAGGCTCTCCAGGCAGAAGCCCAGAAGCGAGGCGTGCATGCCCGCCGACTCATAGAGCAGGTTGACGCCGGTCATTGCCGACAGGCTGGCCGTTACCCCTTTTTCATATCCGGCCTGCACGTCCGGCAATTTCGAATCGCACATCCCTGCCGCCGATCCGACCGTGAGATTGTAATAATGACCCATCTGGGCGCAGCCCGACGTGATCAGCGCTTGTTCGCCCGAGCCGCCGGACATGGCGCCGGTCCGAAGATCTGAAACGAACGGCCACGGCCCCCAAATGGCCACCGCGCCGGGAAGGACGCAATTCACATAAACGAGCCCGGCAAGGCATTCCGCCACCGCCTGAACCAATGTGCCGGCAAGCGCTGCAGGTGCAGTGGCGCCCGCCTGTCCGGCGGAGAGCAGCAGCACCGGCATGCCGCCCCTTACCGCCACTTCGAGACAACGGCATGCGTCTTCGGCAAATTTCATCGGCGGCACGACGAAGCAGTTCGACTGCGACACGAACGGGCGGGCCCGCCATTTCTCCTCGCTTCCGGCAACAACATGCAGCATTTGCAGCACTTCGGTCACATGATCGGGGGCCACCATGCTCGTGCCGATATGTTTGCTCGTGCCCGCCAGGCAGGCATAGATCGTATTGATGTCGAGGTCGTGCCCGCTTGCCATGTCTCGCGCCGTGATCGGCCGTTGATAGAAATGGATGTGATCGCACAGATCGACGATGCGCGCGGCATCATAGAGATCGCCGAGCAGCGATTCGCGGTAGCTGCGGGTCTCCGGCTCGACGATATGGACGGCCGCGCCCGCCGTGCCGAAATAGACCCGGTTGCCCCACGGCTCCATGTCGTGCTTCGGCTCCCGGCCATGGAGCACGAACTGCCTCGCGCATCGCCCCAGAATGTCTTCGACGAGCCCGCGCGGGATGCACAGCCGGCTCTTCGGGCTCATGAAACAGCCCTGCGCCGTCATCATTTCGATGCAAGAGGGAATGGCCTGGCCGAGTCCGATCGTTTCCAGCAAATGGAGCGCCGCCTGGTGAATGCGATCCATGTCGTGCTGGGCAAGGGGCTTGTACTGGCCGGCTTCCATGCCGGGCCGGACCGCGGCCTCCGCAATGGGAATCGCCCGTGCGCGGAGCGCTCGGCGCGCCTCGCGGCCGCCACGCCTTCGGCTCACCTCTTCTAGGACGCTCATGGAAGGCTCTTTCTGATTATCTCTTCCACATATGCGCTCAGCCGCTGCAACCCGAAAGCGCATTGATTTCATGAACCGGTGAGTTAAATTCACCAATTCACCGGACTAGTATTCTTGCCCCTTGGGTTATCGCAAGTAAATGCATAGGCTTGCTCGATGACCATGCTTCTTGCTAGGTGAATGAAATTGCCCCGCCGCGCCCTCCCGCCCTTGCGTGCCCTCACCGCTTTCGAGGCGGCCGCGCGGCTTGGCTCTTTCCGAATGGCTGCTGACGAGCTGGGCATTACCCGTTCCGCCGTGAGCCATCAGATCAAGGCGCTCGAGGACGGTATCGGCATCCTTCTGTTTTCCCGCGAAGCGCGAAAGCCCGAGCTTACCCCCGCGGGGCTCGCTTATTATCCGGTCGTTCGCGACGCCTTTGATCAAATCGAGGCGCAGACCGTTGCCTTGCGCCCCCAGTCGTCCGACGACGAGTTGACCGTCCAGGTCTATGTCACCGTTGCGCTGAAATGGCTGATCCCCAAGCTTCATGATTTCGAGCGCCGTTTCCCGAATATGCGGATCCGCTTGTCCACCGCCTATTTCGACTGGGACTTCGACGAGGGAAATGTCGATGCCGCTTTCATTCTCGCGCGCAACCGTGGCGACCATTATTACAACACCTTGTACCGATCGCTGCTGACGCCGGTCTGCTCGCCTGAGTTTTTGCGTGGCGCCAACGGCATTCGCTCGCCGGAAGACTTGCGCCGGCACAAGCTGCTCTA
>DATFOT010000267.1:0-4028 GCA_035265265.1 Aestuariivirgaceae bacterium
CTGACCGCGGATCGGCACCAGCGGCCGGGCAAAACGGTCGGTGCCGGGAAGCGGGATCGAGTTGAACAGCCCCCGCGTATAGGGATGGCGCATGGCATCGAACACCTGTTTTACGCTTCCCGTTTCTACCGCATGGCCGGAATACATGACCGTGAGCTTATGGCACGTCTCGAGAATGAGCCCGAGATTGTGCGAGATATAGATCATCGAGGTGCCGAACTCGCGCGAAATATCCTTGATCAGCTCGATGATGCCCGCCTCCACCGTCACGTCGAGTGCGGTGGTGGGCTCGTCGAGCAGCAGGAGCTTCGGGTTCGAGAGGAGCGCCATCGCGATCAAAACGCGCTGCTGCTGTCCGCCGGATAGTTGATGCGGATAAGCCTTCATGATCCGCTCCGGATCGGGCAGCCTGACTTTCGCGAGAAGCGCCATCGACCGCTCGCGCGCCTTTTGTTCACTCATCCCCTGATGGATCATCAGCACTTCGGTGAGCTGCTGGCCCGCCCGCATCGAGGGATTTAGCGATGCCATAGGCTCCTGATAAACCATCGCGATCTGCGACCCTCGGATCGACCGCAGTTCCTCTTCCGACAGCGTAGTGATGTCGCGGCCCAAGAACTTGATCGATCCGCCGGTAATGCCCCCGTTTTTTCCCATATGCCGCATGATGGCGAGCGCCACGGTGGATTTTCCGCAGCCCGACTCGCCTACGAGCCCCACCGCTTCCCCCGGCATCACCGTGAGATTGAAGTCCACCACCGCGGGCACTTCGCCCCGCCTTGTGTAATAGGTGATGCAGAGATCCTTGCATTCGAGGACCGGCGTTGCATCCTTTGCATGGTCCATCGGCGGCCCTAGTCCCTCAGTGAGATTTCACGCAGGCCGTCGGCCAGCATGTTGAGCCCGAGCACCATCGTCGACACGGCAATTGCCGGCCACAGCATCGCATTGGCGCCGAACGAGCCGAATTTCTGCGCGGCATTGATCATGCTTCCCCAGTCCGGATCGGGCGGCGGCAGGCCGAGTCCGAGATAGCCTAGAAGTGCGATGGTGATCGTCACATATCCCATGCGCAGGCATGCATCGACGATCAGCGGACCGCGCGCATTGGGCAAAAGCTCGACCAGCATGATGTAGATTGGGTGCTCCCCCCGCACCTGCGCGGCGGCGATATAGTCGCGCGTCTTCAGGTCGAGCACGAGCCCGCGCACGATGCGCATCACCTGCGGCCCGGTCGCCAGTGTAACCGCGACGATGATGTTGAGCGGCGTCGCTCCGAATCGGCCGATGATGATCAAATAGAGCACGATCAGCGGAAACGACATGATCAGATTGCCGATGAAGCTCAGGAAATCGTCCCATCGCCCGCCGAGATAACCCGCCGCTACCCCCATCAGCATGCCGGTGAGATAGGCGCTGAGCGTTGCAAGACCGGCCCAGATGAACACCCGCTGCGCGCCCCAAATGAGCCGCGATAGGAGATCCCGGCCGATATCATCCGTGCCGAGCCAGTGGAAGGCCCCGTCCGGACCCGTCGTCAGCGGCTTGGCCAAAAGGATTGAAGACGATTGTTTTAAGGGATCGGCGAGCGGCAGCAGCGGTGCGATGACTGCGAGCACCAGCCAGAACAGCACGATGCCGAGGCCGACCATCCCGATGCGCGACTCCCTCAGCAAAGTGAACGACCGCACCATCCTTCCGAAGGATGATTGTCTGGCCGGCATGGGCAGGGCTTGGTCGGTCATGGCGAATTCCTATGTCAGCCTGATGCGGGGATTTAGGAACATATAGCCGATCTCCGAAATGAACTGCGTGATCACCGCCAGCGCCACCGCGATCATGGTGCAGGCCTCGACGATGAAGATGTCGTTGAATTGCGCGGCCTCATAGAGCCGCCGGCCGAAGCCGTCATAGGCGAACACCACTTCGGTGACGATGACACCGGATAGGAGATAATTGATCTGCAGCACCATCACGGTGAACGGCGCAATCAACGCATTTCTCAGCGCATGCTTCATCACTACGCGGCGGAAAGGCATGCCCTTGAGCACCGCTGTGCGCACATATTGCGAGTTCATCACCTCCGCCATCGAGGCCCGCATCATGCGCGTGTAATAGCCGAAGTTGAACGTCACTAGCACTGCAACGGGAAGTATGAGCTCCTTTCGGAAAAACGATGCCGACCCTGATGACGTGCCGGGCAGCCATCCGAGCCAGAAAACGAAGACCGCTAGGAGGAAAGTAGCCGAGGCGAATTCCGGCACCGAGGTTGTAACCACCGACAGGAGCGAGATCGACCGGTCGGTCGCGCTGCCCTCGGCAATGCCCGACAAAACGCCGAGCACGAGTGAGATGATGACTGTGAGGCTGAACACCCACAGAGCGAGTATTCCTGTATTGGCGAGGCTCGGCAGGAGCACGTGCAAGACCGGCCGATTGAATTGGATCGAGGTGCCGAAATCGCCCAGGGCGGCGCGCCCCACCCACGCGATATAGCGTTCCAGGAACGGCTCGTTATAGCCATTCCGCTCGAGCCATGCCTGCCGCTGTTCCTCCGAAGTGTACGGGCCGATAGCTTGGATAACCACGCGATCCTTGTCGAACTCGAACATTAGATAGAGCAGAAACGACGAGACCAGCATGATGAGGATCATCATCCCGAGTCGTCGGCTGATCAGCGGCAGCATTGCGCTTCGTTGCTCCCTCGGGAAGACGGCCCGCCCGGGTATGGCGGCTCACCTGTTTGCCTTGGACCTTCCCTTCGTCCTTTCCCATGATCATAATCGTTTGATGCTCGCTTGAGCAAGGAATCATCTGATTTGCACATCTCTCCGCTCCCGCGCGATGACGGCACCAATGGCTGGACGGCGCTGCTGCCGGCCCGAAATCCGGGCCGCCGGTTGCAAGGCCCTCAGCGGACGGACTATGCCGTTGTGGGCGCCGGCCTCGCCGGTCTTGCAGCGGCACGGCGGCTCGCTGAGCTCAAACCGCAGGCGCGGATCATTCTTCTCGACGCTCAGCGCGTCGGCGACTGTTCCTCGGGGCGCAATTCCGGCTTCATCATCGATCTTCCTCACGAAACCGAAAGCCTCGCTCCGGAAGCCGAGGCGCATCAGCGCCGCATTCTGAAGCTCAATCGCTTCGCCATCGCTCGCCTGCGTGAGCTGGTGACCCGCCACGGCATCAAATGCGAATGGGCGGAGCTGGGCATGTATCGTGGCGCGGTCACTTCAGAAGCCGCCCTGTTTTTAGACCCCTATGAAGAGATGATCCGCCGCCTCGGCATTGCCGCCAAGCGGCTGACCCGGACGGAGATTGAAGGTCGCCTCGGCACCGCGCTTTATGGAGAAGCCGTCTACACACCCGGCACCATTCTCGTTCAGCCTGCCTCATTGGTGCGCGGCCTCGCCGATCATCTTCCCGGCAATGTTGAACTTTATGAAGACACTCCGGTGTTGTCCCTGGCCCGCGGCAGGGCGATCGATCTCGCCACGCCGCACGCGGCGATCACGACCGGCACGCTGGTGCTTGCCGTCAACGGGCTCCTGCCGGCCTTCGGCTTCATGCGCAACCGCCTTATCAACCTCGGCCTCTGGGTCAGCATGACGAGAACGCTCGAGGACCGCGAGCTCGCATCTCTGGGCGCCGAGTCGAACTGGGGCATGACGCCCGCCGACGCGCGCGGCGGCATTACCATGCGGCTCCTTGCATCGCGCCGGCTGTTGCTGCGTGCCATCACCTATGCGGAGCAGCGCTATCGTCCGCATGCCTATGATTTGCCGCGAATCTGCGCGCTTCACCGGCGCATTCTCGAGCGCCGTTTTCCTCAACTCTCGCCGATAACGATCGAGCACACTTGGACCGGCTTCGTCTCGAAGAGCTGGAATGCCGAGCCCGTTTTCGGCGAACTTGCACCAGGCGTGTATTCGGCCTGCGTGCAGAACGGGGTGGGCCTTGCCCGCGGCACCTATCAGGGAGAGCTATGTGCCGACCTGATTGTCGGCGACCCGCATGAACTCGTTCAAGAC
>DATFOT010000268.1:0-14447 GCA_035265265.1 Aestuariivirgaceae bacterium
GCGGATCTTCTTCGCTCTCATCCCTCAGCGCTGCGATATCCGGATGACGGAACAGCGCATTGTCGTCGAAGTTGATCTTCGCATCGAGGCACAGGATCTGTCCCTCGCCCGTCACGATCAGGGGATTGATTTCGAGAAGAGTCATATCCTTGGCCAGGAAGGCCCGGTAGAGCTGCTCGGCAAGCCTGCTGCATTGCTTGGCTTGCTCTCCCTCAAGCTTCAGTGCTGAGGCAAGCCGCCGTCCGACATAGCCGCTGTAGCCGGCCGGGCCGACGGCGATGGTCGCGATCTTCTCCGGTGTCTCGCGCGCCACCTCCCCGATGTCGACGCCGCCCTCTTTCGAAGCGATGAAGGTCACCCGCGATGTCGCCCGGTCGACAAGGCAGGAGAGATAATGTTCCCGCGCGATTTTCGAGGCCTTCTCGACGTAAATGCGGTTGACGATCTTGCCCTCGGGGCCGGTCTGCTTGGTCACGAGCTTCATCCCGAGCATGCGCTGGGCCTCGGCGCGAACTTCCTCCAGCGACTTCACCACCTTGACCCCGCCTGCCTTGCCGCGACCGCCGGCATGGATCTGCGCCTTGACCACAACCGTGCCTTGGCCGAGCTTCTCCGCGGCCCTGACGGCCTCTTCCGCCGTGAACGCCGGCGCGCCCTCGGGCACCGCCAGGCCGAATTCCTTGAGCACCGCCTTGGCTTGATACTCGTGGATGTTCATCGGCAATGCTTCCTTTGATGAGGTTCGCGGGAGTAAGGCTCAATTCGCCAGATCGGGCGCGATCTTCTTTGCCGCGTCCATCAGGCCCTGCACCGCCTTCACGGAGTTCTTGAACTGCGCCTTCTCATCGCCCTCGAACTTGATCTCGACGATGCGTTCGACCCCGCCAGCTCCGATCACCACCGGAACGCCGACGAACACATTGTCGAAGCCATATTGTCCTGTGAGCCGGGCGGCACAGGGCAGCACCCGCTTCTTATCCTTGAGGTAGCTTTCCGCCATGGCGATGGCCGAAGACGCCGGCGCGTAATAAGCCGACCCGCTTTTCAACAGACCGACGATTTCCGCCCCGCCTTCGCGCGTGCGGTTGACGATCTCGTCGATCCTCTTCTGGGTTGTCCATTTCATCGCCACGAGATCCGGCACCGGTATGCCGGCAACCGTCGAATAGCGCACCAGCGGCACCATCGTGTCGCCATGGCCGCCGAGCACGAAAGCCGTCACGTCCTCGATCGACACCTTGAGTTCCTCGGCGAGGAAATACCGCATGCGCGCCGAATCGAGCACGCCTGCCATGCCTACCACCTTGTTGAACGGCAGACCGGAATATTTCTGCAGAGCCCACACCATGACATCGAGCGGGTTGGTGATGCAGATGACGAAGGATTCAGCTGCATATTTCTTGATGCCGGCGCCGACCTGGCTCATTACCTTGAGGTTGATCTCCAGAAGATCGTCGCGGCTCATGCCGGGCTTTCGCGGTACCCCGGCTGTCACGATGATGACGTTGCAATCCTTGAGCGACTCATATCGGTTGGTGCCGGCAAATTTGGCATCAAATCCTTCGATGGCAGCGGTTTGCGCAATGTCGAGCGATTTTCCCTGCGGCATGCCTTCAAGGATGTCGAAAAGCACCACGTCGCCGAGTTCCTTGAGCCCGATGAGCTGTGCAATCGTGCCCCCGATCATGCCCCCGCCGACCAAACCGATCCTGTTTCGCGCCATGAATGCTCCTGGCAATGCGGCCATGGGGGATGAAAAGGTCAAAATTGCCGCGCACGTCAATTGACCCTAGGAAAACGCTTCTTCCTAACCGATAAGGCCTCACGTCGCAACATGCATAACCCTTATCAAAGCAGCAGAATCTTTACTAAAACGTCAACTACTTACGCCTTCGCGCTGCCAGTACTCTGCTGACTGCATGTGGCGCAGCCGCGAGGCCGTGCGTTCGAAGTCACTCTCGCCCGACGCAAGCGCCTCGGGTGCGGCAGCGGCCGACATGGCGAGGCGTATCTGGCCGTCATAGAGCGTGTCGATGAGCGTGATCATCCGCCTTCGTGCATCCCGCCGCTTGCCATTGAGCAACGGCACGTTCTCGACGAACAACGTGTCGAACAGCCGGGCAAGCGCCAGATAATCGGCGGTGCCGAGCGCCTCCTCGCACAATTCGGCGAACTGGAACCGTGCCGCGCCATGCGCAGCCCTCGGGACCCTTAGCACCCGGCCGTTGACCATCAGTTCCGATTCCCGTCCCGGCTCCCCGTCCGTGAGCTTCTGCCAGAGCCTTTCGATCTGCTGGTCGGCCCTTTCGCCAAGCGGCGTGATGTAAGCCTCCCCTCCGGCGATCCGCCTGAGCCGGTAATCGGTCCCGCCGCTTAGCTCGATAATGGTAAACCGCTGCTTGATGAAGGCAATGAAAGGCAGGAAGAGCTGCCGGTTGAGACCGTCTTCATAAAGTTTGTCGGGTTCGGTATTGGTGGAAAACACCACGAACGTCCCCCGCTGCATCACTGCCTTGAACAGCCGCCCGAGCAGCATGGCATCGGTGATGTCATTGACCTGGAATTCATCGAGGCACAAAAGCCGCGCCTCTTCGGCAATGCCTTCGGCGACAGTCGAAATTGCATCCACGCCATGTTTGCCGGCTCTCAGCGCGTGGATCCGCCCGTGAATCTCTTCCATGAATTCCCCGTGATGCACGCGCCGCTTCTTCGCGGTTTCCACGGTTTTGAAAAAAAGATCCATGAGCATGGTCTTGCCGCGGCCCACCCTGCCGGTCAGATAGACGCCTTCGCCCATGCCCTTGCGCGGAGGCAATCGCAGCATCTGCCGAAGCCGGCTTTTTGCAGCGAGCGCGTGGGCAAGCCTGGCGCCGAATGTGTCGAGCGCCGCAACCGCCTTCCGCTGGGCGGCATCATCGATGATGGCGCCCTCGGCAACGAGGGCCTCATAGGCGCGCGCAACTTTACTGTCCCGCATCGGGCTTGAGGATTGATGCGTTCAGCGCATGGTCGGGATTGCGAACTGCGCGCCTTCCTTGGTGCCCGAGGGCCAGCGTGCCGTGACCGTTTTGGTCTTGGTGTAGAACCGGATCGAGTCCGGCCCATGCTGATTGAGGTCGCCAAAGGCTGATCGCTTCCACCCGCCGAAGGTGTGATAGGCGAGCGGTACCGGAATCGGCACATTGATGCCGATCATTCCCACCTGCACCTTCGAGGCGAAATCGCACGCCGCATCCCCATCTCGCGTATAAATCGCTACGCCATTGCCATATTCATGGGTGTTGGCCAGGCTGAGGCCTTCATCATAAGTCTGCGCGCGCACCACCGACAGCACCGGCCCGAATATCTCTTCCTTGTAGATGCGCATGTCGGGTTGTACTTCATCGAACAGGCTGCCGCCGAGGAAATAGCCGTTCTCATAACCCTGCATACGGAAGCCGCGCCCGTCGACGGCAAGCTTCGCGCCTTCCTTCACGCCGAGATCGATATAGCCTTTCACCTTCTCCACATGCTGCTTGGTCACGAGCGGTCCGTAATCCGCTTCGCGGTCGGTCGACAATCCGACCTTGAGCTTTTCGACCCTCGGGACAAGCCGTTCCAGCAGCGCATCCGCGGTCTTCTGTCCGACCGGCACGGCAACCGAAATCGCCATGCAGCGCTCGCCCGCCGATCCATAGCCAGCACCGATCAGCGCATCTACCGCTTGGTTGAGATCGGCATCGGGCATGATGATCATATGGTTCTTCGCCCCGCCGAAGGATTGCACGCGCTTGCCATGCGCCGTGCCCCGCGAATAGACGTATTCCGCAATCGGCGTCGAGCCGACGAAGCCTATGGCCGCGATGTCTGGGTCGTCGAGGATGGCATCCACCGCTTCCTTGTCGCCGTTGATGACATTGAGGATCCCCGGCGGCAGTCCCGCCTCGAGGAACAGCTCCGCGATCCTGAGCGGCACCGACGGATCGCGTTCCGACGGCTTCAGAATGAAGGCATTGCCGCAGGCGATGGCTGGCGCCGCCTTCCACAAGGGGATCATCGCGGGAAAATTGAAGGGCGTGATGCCTGCCGCGATGCCGACCGGCTGGCGGATCGAATACATGTCGATGCCGGGCCCCGCCCCCTCGGTAAACTCACCCTTTATCAGATGCGGAATGCCGCAGGCGAATTCCACGACTTCGACGCCGCGCTGGATATCGCCGAGCGAATCCGGAATGGTTTTGCCGTGCTCCATCGACAGCATATGGGCGAGCGCCTCACGCTCCTTTCCGATGAGTTCCAGGAACTTCATCATCACGCGCGCACGTACCTGCGGGTTCTTCGCTGCCCATCCCGGCTGCGCCGCCTTGGCCGAAGCCACCGCCGCGCGCACCTCGTTCCCGCTTGCGAGCGCCACTTTGGCCTGCACCTCGCCCGTATTCGGATTGAATACGTCGCCGAACCGGCCGCTTGTTCCGGCAACGCGCTTGCCGTCGATGAAATGGCCTATTTCTTTCATGGCTGTACCGCCTCGAGCGGTTCCACCGCGGGCGCTCCCTGTAATTTGCCTTGCACGAGAAACGGCCAACCTACCGGCCTTTCCCAATGGCAGCAAGTGACGAGCTTTAAACGCTCGCCACGCCTGTGCTCGCCACGCCTGTGCTCGCCACGCCCGGCACCCACACATAGCCCTCATCGTCGACGATCATGCATTCGCGCAAGCCATGCGGCTTGTCGATCGTGCCGGCCAGAACGATGACCCCATGCGCGCGCGCCTGCGCTTCTGCCTGGTCCGGATCGCAGCCGTACACCCTGAGCTCCACCCCGGCCCCGCGCGCCTCGATATTACCAACGACCCCGCTGAGCGGATTGTCGGAATAGGTATGATCGGCATGCAGCATCCATTCCGAGCCGTTCAGCCGCAGCACGGCGAAATCCTCATCCGCATAGGTCGCCGTTGCGCCCAGCACGCCTTCGGCGAACTTTACCGACCGCGCGATGTCCTTGACGAGCAGGTTGAATCCGATACCGGGCCTGATCGACCGGCCGTAATCCTCAGGGGACATCCACGGCTGGCGGTCGCTTGCGCGTTTCTTCAATGCTGCTTCCTTGAAAACGGCCTTGCGTTCTCGTTTCAGGCCGATAGTGCCACGATTTCTTCCTCGCGGCCAAGGTCATAGCTGACCGAGCAGGCCGGGATATCGTCCGGCGTCCTGACCCCGTGCCGGCGGATTCCGAGCAGAAAAAGCACCGCGGCATCGGTAACGACTTCGGTCAGATCGGCAGCCTCGATCGTCTCTTCGAGCGCCCTGACGAGGCGCTGGCCCGCGATCTTGCACATGGCGGCGAGTTCGCGCGCCGGCAGCGCGCAGGTCGTCTCCCAGCTTTCCACCAGATCCTCCCGCGTCAGTTCCGCCAGCACCTGATCGCCGACGAGCAGCGGCAAATTTCCCCTTAGCCTGATGTCGACGACCGCCGGATCGTCCGACAGCCGGTCCGGACATGTGACCGTGACCGAATTGCTCCACCCTTCACTATCGTTCTTTCCCCGCGCACCCACTCTGTACCCCTCATCTCAAACGCGCCACCCACGAGTCCATTCTGGCCACCGCACTCTTGATGAAAGGTTAAGTTCGCTCCTCACGCCGGCCCATGACACACCGCCTCGATATTGTTCCCGTCGGGATCGAGAACGAAGGCGCCGTAGTAATTCTTGTGATAGTGCGGCCTCAGCCCCGGCGCGCCATTGTCCTTGCCGCCGGCCTTGAGCCCTGCCGCGTGGAATTGATCGACGAGGTCGCGTGTCTCGGCCAGAAAGGCGACATGGATGTTGCCGCCGAAGCGCCGGCCCGTGCCCACCCAGAAATACGGCCTCTGATCTTCCCCGAATCCGAGATACGCCTCGCCGTCCGTCTGCTCTACCGTGATGTCGTATATCAGCATGATGCCGAGCGGCGACAGCGTCTGCTGGTAGAACTTGCGCGCTCGCTCGAGATCGCTGACGGCAAACCCCACGTGATCCAGCATCCTTATACCTTTCTCACGACCATCATCTTTTTGATCTCGGCGATGGCCTTTGCCGGGTTGAGGCCCTTGGGGCAAACCTTGGTGCAATTCATGATCGTATGGCACCGGTAGAGGCGGAAAGGATCTTCGAGCGCGTCCAGGCGGTCGCCAATGGCCTCGTCGCGCGAATCGATGAGCCAGCGATAGGCCTGCAGCAGTGCCGCCGGCCCGAGATAGCGCTCGCCGTTCCACCAATAGGAGGGGCAGGATGTCGTGCAGCATGCGCACAGGATGCACTCATAAAGGCCGTCGAGCAGGTGCCGCTCCTCAGGAGTCTGTCGCCATTCCTTGTCCGGTGCCGGGCTGTCGGTCTTGAGCCATGGCGTGACGATCTGCAGCTGGGCGTAGAAGCCGGTGAGATCGGGCACCAGGTCCTTCACCACATGCATATGCGGCAGCGGATAAAGCCGCACCGCGCCCTTCACAGCCGCGATTGGCTGCAGGCACGCCAGCCCGTTGGCGCCGTCGATGTTCATTGCGCATGATCCGCAGATGCCCTCCCGGCAAGAGCGTCTGAAGGCGAGCGTTGGATCCTGCTCGTTCTTGATCTTCATCAGCGCATCGAGCACCATCGGCCCCGAGCTGGCGCGGTCGATGTAGAACGTATCCATGCGGGGATTGCCGCCGTTTTCCGGATCCCACCGGTAGATGCGGAATTCCTTGGGCGATGCCGCACCGGCAGGCATCGGCCACACCTTGCCCTCCACGATCTTGGAATTTTTCGGCAGCGTCAGCTGAACCATCGTTCCCTCAGTAAACGCGCATCACCGGTGCGATATATTCGACTTCGTTCGACAAGGTGAAGCTATGCACCGGCCGATAGCCGATCCGCACCTTGCGCGTGCCGTCATCCGCCCAGGCGAGCGTGTGTTTCATCCAATTCGCATCATCGCGCTCTGGATAGTCTTCCCGTGCATGCGCCCCGCGCGATTCCCTGCGCGCCAAGGCGCCTTCCACCGTTACCGCCGCCTGTGCGATGAGATTCTCATATTCGAGGGTCTCGATCAGGTCGGAATTCCAGACCAGCGACCGGTCGGTGACCTGGATATCATCGCTCCCCTGCCAGATCTGGCCGATCAGCCGCGCGCCGTCTTCGAGCACCTGGCCGGTGCGGAATACTGCGCAGTTCGACTGCATGGTTTTTTGCATCCTGAGCCGAAGCTCCGCCGTGGGGCTGCCGCCGCGGGCAAACCGCACTCTGTCGAGCCTTGCCACCGCCGCCTCTCCGGCATTTTTCGGCAGGTCGGCATGGGGCGAGGAGGGTTCGATCGTCTCGGCGCATTTCAAGCCTGCCGCCCGCCCGAACACCACGAGATCGGTGAGCGAGTTCGAGCCGAGCCTGTTGGCACCATGCACCGACACGCATGCCGCTTCGCCGATTGCCAGGAGCCCCGGAACCGTCTTCTCCGGATCGGCAGGATCGCCGGCAAGAACTTCGCCGTGATAATTCGTCGGGATCCCGCCCATGTTGTAGTGAACCGTGGGCAATACCGGGATAGGCTCGCGCGTGACATCCACATCCGCGAAAATCTTGCTGTTTTCCGCAATTCCCGGCAGCCGCTCGTGGATGACCTTGGGATCGAGATGCTCAAGGTGCAGGTGCATGTGATCGCGTTCCTCCCCGACCCCCCGGCCTTCTCTGATCTCAACGGTCATTGCCCGCGATACCACGTCCCGCGAGGCGAGATCCTTGGCATGCGGCGCATAGCGTTCCATGAACCGCTCGCCTTCTGAATTGGTCAGATAGCCGCCTTCCCCACGCACCCCTTCGGTGATGAGGATGCCGACGCCATAAACGCCCGTGGGGTGGAACTGCACGAATTCCATGTCCTGCAGCGGCAGCCCTGCCCTGAGCACCATGGCATTGCCGTCGCCCGTGCATATATGTGCCGACGTGCACATGAAATAAGCCCTCCCGTAGCCGCCCGTCGCCAGGATCGTCTTATGCGCCCGGAAGCGGTGGATGCTGCCGTCGGCAAGCGACAGGGCCATGGCTCCGCGGCATATGCCATTGTCCATGATGAGGTCGAGCGCGAAATACTCGACGAAGAACTCCGCTGAATGGCGCAGCGACTGTCCGTAAAGCGTGTGCAGCATCGCATGGCCGGTCCGGTCCGCGGCCGCACAAGTGCGCAAAGCGGGCGGTCCTTCGCCGAACTGTGTCGTCATGCCGCCGAACGGCCGCTGATAGATGCGCCCGTCGTCGGTGCGCGAGAACGGCAGCCCGTAATGTTCGAGCTCATAGACCGCCTGCGAAGCGTTCCGGCAGAGATATTCGATCGCGTCCTGATCGCCGAGCCAGTCGGATCCCTTGACGGTGTCATACATATGCCAGCGCCAGTCGTCGGCTCCCATGTTGCCAAGCGCCGCCGCGATGCCGCCCTGCGCGGCAACGGTGTGCGAGCGCGTGGGAAACACTTTCGTGATGCAGGCGGTCTTCAACCCCGCTTGTGAGGCACTGAGCACGGCCCGCAAGCCCGCGCCGCCGGCACCGATCACCAGCACGTCGTGAGAATGATCGATGATGGGATAGGCGTGCTGTCCTGCGGTTATAGTGCTTTTCGGCACGGCGATGGTAGCGCCCATTCGGCTGTCTTCGGCCATCATGGCGCTCCAGCGATCAGTCTCACGATGGCCCCGAGGCTCACCGCTGCCATCACCGCCACGAAGAAATTGTTGGCGATCAGCAGCCAGAATTTCCCCCCGCCATGCACGTAGTCCTCGATGATGACCTGCATGCCGAGCCGCATGTGCCACAGCATGATGATGATGGACAGAGCAAGTCCCATGGCGACCACGGGATGGCCCAGCATTGCGATGATTGCCGCTTGATCGCGTCCCGCGACGGCCATGGCAAGCCAGATGAGAAACAATGTGGTCGGAATGCTGGCTGCCGCGCTTAAGCGTTCATGCCACCAATTTTCCGTTCCCGACTTGGCGCTGCCAAGTCCGCGCACCCTTGCAAGCGGCGTCCGAAAGCTCATGGCCTAGCCTTTCGCCAGATAACCGGCGATCCATATGGCGATGGTGATCACGATTGAGCCTGCAAGATTGATCTGCGCCATCCGCTGCGCCGTCGGCAGATCGAAACCGCGGCCCGTATCCCAGATCAGGTGACGAATGCCCCCGAGGAAATGATGCACGAGCGCCCAGCTCAAGCCGAACAGCACGATGAGCCCGAACCATGAGGCCATGAGACCATGGACGAAACGGAAATAATTGCCGCCCGCCGCCGCTGCCGAGAGCCACCAAACGAGGAGGATGCTGCCGAAATAAAGTGCAGCCCCGGTCAGCCGGTGAACGATCGACATCACCATCGTCAGTTCCGGCCGGTAGATTTGGAGATGCGGGGATAACGGCCTTTGGGCTTCGGGTGGCATGCTGTGCTCTTCTTTGCGCCGCGAAACGAGGTGCGCTGGCGTCGTTCTACCCTTGAGGAGGCCACAAGGCAATTCTCTCTGCCTATATGGGGATCAGCGCCCAGTAATCCAGCTCCAGCACCACTCCGGCCTTCTCCTCTTCGGCGGCCTCGGTCGGAAAATCTCCTCCGCGCTGATCCTTCATTGCCCGCGTCAGGATTCGCAAGGCTCCGATATCATCCCGCCCGCTCAGTCTCGCCTTGTCCTTGATAAGCGACCAGGCATACACGGTATGGCCGGCGAACAGCGGTGCAACATGGCGCCCTCCATTGATGGCGCTGATATGGAAGCAGTTCTGAAGTCCGTTAAATGATAGCGCCCGCGCCAAGCTCATGACATGTCCGCCATAGACGATGCGCCGCCCGAAGCGCCCGGACTTTTCCTCGAGCGCATTATAATGGACGCGCGCCATATTGTGATAAAGCCGCGTGGCCGTCATATGCTCCGCCTCTTCGACGGTGACCCCATCGACATGGTCGATTTTTTCGTCGATTCGATAATCATCAAACCGATAGGGGCTGCCCGATGCGGCAAAGTCCCAACCCTTGCGGTCGATGCGCGGGCACGAATAACCAAGATCAGCGGGCGCTACCAGCTCGGCGAGGGATGGAACAATCGCCGGGCCGCGTCGCTCTCCTCCGCCCCGGCGCACCATGACCCAGCGAACATAGTCGAGCACAGGCGCATCATGCTGGTTGAAGGCCCGGCTGCGCACGTAAACGGTGCCGGTTTGGCGGGTGGAATGTTCCTTGAGCCCAATCACCTCCGATTCGGCGCGCAGCGTATCGCCCGCCGCAACCGGCACCAGAAACCGGCACTCGGCGTAGCCGAGATTGGCTATGGCGTTCAGTGAAATATCCGCAACCGTCATCCCGAACACCATGTGAAACACCAGAAGATCGTCGAGCGGCATCTGCTTGTAGCCGACGCGGCGGGCAAAGATTTCCGACTGGTTGATCGCGAAGCGATTGCCGGTTAGGGCGGTGTAAAGCGCGCCATCGCCCGAGGTCAGCGTGCGCGGCGTGGCATGCCGGATCGTCTGGCCGACCGCGAAGTCTTCGAAATAATTGCCCTCGGTGCTCTTGCTCATTGTGCCCGCCGAACCTAATGAACCCGTGCAGGTCTGCCAAGCGCTCTCGTCCCCTTTCCGCTCCTTGTCGCGGCAGCCGTCATCCGGCACAGTGTGCGAGTGGGCAACCGGAAGGGTCCCTGCAGGGTGAATTCAGTCGATGTCGCGATCGTTGGTGCCGGCGTGGTTGGCAGTGCCACCGCCTATCATTTGCTGAAACATGGTTTTTCCGGCAGCATTCTCCTCATCGAGAAGGATACGACCTACGCTTATGGCTGCACCGCACGTGCTGTCGGCGGCATGCGCCAGCAATTCTCATGCCCTGAAAATATCCTTCTGTCTCGCTATGGGCTGGACTTCATCCGCACCCTGAAGCGCGATTTCGGAGCTGAGGCCGATGTCGGCTTCCGCGAGCAGGGCTATCTGCTGCTTGCCACGGCCTCCGGCATGCCGCAGCTCATGGCCAATGTCGAAATCCAGCGCGCGCTCGGTGCTGACGTCGGCATTATGGAGGAAGACGCTCTGAGGGGAGAGTTCCCCTGGCTCTTCACTGACGGCCTGGCGGGCGCTTCGTTCAGCCGTTCGGGCGAAGGCTGGATCGATCCCAGCACCCTCATGGCAGTTCTGCGCAAGAAAGCGCTCGAAGGCGGGGCCACACTCATTCGCGACGAGGTCATTGCGGTGGAGCGATCCGGCGACCGTATCGCTTCGCTGTCGCTGAGGAGCGGCCGCAGCCTCGCGGTGGGCGCCCTCGTCAACGCAGCGGGCGCCTGGGCCGGGGCGCTTGCTGGCATGGCAGGCGTCGATCTGCCGGTTGGACCGCGCAAGCGCTATGTTTATGTGCTCGACTGTCCTCGAGCCGGCGAGGATTTGCATCGCGCACCTCTCACGGTCGATCCGACGGGCGTCTATCTGCGCCCCGAGGGCCGGCACTTCCTGACGGGCCTGTCGCCTCCCCTCTCCGAAGAGCCCCGCGACATGGATTGGGAGGTCGACTACGCCTGGTTCGAGGAGCGGATTTGGCCCCTTCTCGCCGAGCGCGTGCCTGTCTTCGAGGCAATCAAGGTCATCAACGCCTGGGTCGGACAATACGACTACAATGTGCATGACGAGAACGGGATCATCGGCCGCCATCCCCGCATCGCCAATTTTTATTTCGGCAATGGTTTCTCAGGCCACGGTTTGCAGCAGGGACCGGCGACCGGCAACGCCATCGCCGAACTGATCGTGTACGGCGAATATCGCACGATCGATCTCAGCCGCTTGGGCTACGAACGCATTCTGCGCGGCGAGACCTATGGCGAAACCAATATCATCTGAAACATCCCCCGCCATACTGGCCATCTCCTCGCAGGTGGCCTATGGCGCGGTCGGCAATTCCGCTGCCGTGCCCGCCATGCTTGCGCTCGGGCTGACCGTTCACGCCGTGCCGACCATCGTCCTCTCCTATCATCCGGGCCTCGGCACGCCCTCAGGCCTGCGAATTCCCGCCCGCGATCTTGCCGCCCTGCTCGAGGCTCTGGAGGCGCTGGGTGTCCTCGACGGCATCGCGGCCGTTTCCACTGGCTATTTTGCCGCCAACGATCAGATCTTCGCCGTTCAGCGCATTATCGCCAGGTTGAAGCAGCGCAATCCCCGTCTCCTCTATTTGTGCGATCCCGTCATCGGCGATGAGACCTCGGGATTATACGTTCCCGAGCCCGTGGCCGAAGCGATCAAGCAGAGCCTATTGCCCCTTGCCGATATCATAACGCCCAATGTTTTCGAACTCGCATGGCTCAGCGGCCGGCCCGTTCGCACCATCGACGATGTACGCAGCGCCCGTTCCCGCCTCGCTGTTCCTTCACTCCTCGCAACCTCTCTTGCCGCCGCTCCCGACCGCCTGCTGACCGTGCTCACGGGCTCTCTAGACGAGGCGACGGTCGAGAGCATGCGCCGCAGCCATGTCCCGCATGGTACGGGCGATCTTCTGTCCGGCCTCTTATTGGGCTTTTTGGCGAAGGGCGAAGACGGTCCGGCAGCGCTTAGCCGAAGCCTTGCCGCACTCGAGGCAGTCATCGACGTCAGCGTCGGATCGCCGGTTCTGAAGCTTTCCGCTCTTGGAGGAGCATTGCATCCATGATCACCCGCCGCCAGATCAGTGCCGCTCATAGCTTGATTGCCGCTCGCCTGCGCCGCACGCCGACTTTCGATGTGGCGGTAAGAGAGGCGACGCCGGTTACCCTCAAGCTCGAGCAGCTTCAGCACACCGGTTCGTTCAAGCCGCGCGGCGCCTTCGTCAATCTCCTAGGCAACGACATCCCTGCCGTAGGTGTAGCGGCCGCTTCCGGCGGCAATCACGGCGCAGCCGTCGCCTATGCTGCTGCCGAGCTGGGCATTGCCGCGCGCATTTTCGTGCCTGCCAAAACACCGCCGGCCAAGCTTGCCCTCATTCGCTCCTACGGCGCCGAGATCGTCCAGGAGGGAGAGAGATATGCCGCCGCATTCGAGCTTTGCCGGGCCTATGCCGAATCATCCGGCGCCCTGCTCATTCACGCCTATGACAGCCCGCAGACCATCGCCGGCCAGGGTACCGTCGCGCTCGAGCTGGAAGAGCAGGCGCCCGACCTCGATACGGTCCTTGTCGCTGTCGGGGGCGGGGGTCTCATTGCAGGCGTTGCCGCGTGGTATTCCAGCGGCCTGCGCATCGTGAGCGTCGAGCCGGAGACCTGCCCCACGCTCGAGCGCGCACTGGCCGCAGGCTGCCCCGTCGATGTCGCGCCCTCCGGAATTGCCGCCGATTCGCTCGGCGCCAGCCGCATCGGCGTCCTGCCGTTTTCTCTCGCCCAGCCCTATGTCGATCACTGCGTTCTGGTGACCGAACACGCAATCGCCGATGCTCAGGCCTGGCTTTGGAACAATCTTCGTATCGTGGTGGAGCCTGGAGGCGCTACAGCCTTTGCTGCAATTGCCAGCGGCGTCTATCAAGCCTCGCCCCGCGAACGCATCGGTGTCGTCATCTGCGGCGCCAACACCGACCTCGCAACATTCTCCGGCCGCATCGGCAAACAGTCCTCAGCGCGGCAAGAGGCCGTTGAGTAGCGTCTCGAGCTGGTCGCGGCTGAACGGTTTCGGCAGGATCGGCACCTTCGAATAGGCATGGTCGATGCCATTCTTGCCGTAACCTGTGGTGAAGGCGAAAGGTATCGATCTGGCCTTCAATATGTCGGCAACGGGATAGGTCATCGAGCCATCGAGATTGATATCGATAATCGCAGCATCGAAGCTTCCCGTTCGCGCAATGTCGATCGCGTTTCCGATCTTCGCCGCCATATGTGCAACCTCCCACCCGAGATCATTCAGTGTGGACTTGAGGTTCAACAGAATCAGCGTTTCGTCTTCGACAAGCAGCAATCGGCCGTTTTTAGTCATGAGCTGCGCCAAACTATGTGGGAGTACGCCCAGGGTACGACCAGTGGCATGCTCAATGCAACGATCTTTGCCGCCTTAATTCCGACACAGGGCATTTCCCGCTTTGGCGTGATGTGCCTGCTCACAGAGGAACTCTTGACTTTACTTGACGTTCTCCCTGCAGCCGGTGAAGGGGCACATGGAAGGTGTTGGAGGTTGGATGGCAGGTGCCGACGATCAGGACCGCGGAAGGCGGGGCGATGTTATTCCCGCTGGCATCGCTAATCTCGGCGTAATCATCGGCGGACCTGCGGTGCGTCCCCCGGCCAACGACAACAGCGCGAAACCGGAACCGGAGGCGATCGGATCCTCCGGCAATTCCGATGAAGGCTCAACAGAGTGACGAGAGTGCTGTATCGCGCCGCAATGCGCCTGATCCAGAACTAATCGGTCGTCACGGGCTTCCTGATAGGCTCGCCGCCCCCTGCGACCTCTTTGATATCATTCCAGATTTTCATACAAAAATC
>DATFOT010000269.1:0-6329 GCA_035265265.1 Aestuariivirgaceae bacterium
ATCGACTCGATCCTGCCGCAGGCGATTCTCGCTCCCCCCTACGCCCGAATCGGGGATTGGGGATTTTTCCTGATGGTAGTTGCGGCCGCTGCCATGGGCCTCACTCCGGGCTTCCGCAGGCGAGTTGCAGCGCGGATCTGAGCAGTTTTTCTTTGTAAATGAGGTTAACCATAAGAGCTGCTCAATTCTGGGCAAATTAATCACCAGCAATTACTAAGCTTTATTGGAATTTTAGTTTGCTTTGAAATGGTAAAGTGTATTACTTGTTCCGATACTCGGTATGGGGGAACCGCAGCACAAGAAATGCAAAAGTATTCTGGCGGGGGCTGGAAACTGAGGATCATATGGCAAAACGCAACGCCAACCCAATCGATGTTCATGTTGGCAATCGGGTGCGCATGCGCCGGATGCTTATTGGGATGAGCCAGGAGAAGCTCGGCGATCAGCTGGGGCTCACCTTTCAGCAGGTGCAAAAATACGAAAAAGGATCGAATCGCGTCAGTGCCAGCCGCCTTTTTCAGATGTCCCAGATTCTCGGCGTGACTATCCAGTTTTTCTATGACGATATGCCTGGCTCCATCTCAGGCGTCCCCTCGACGGGGTTTGCCGAGAACAAGAACGGCGAACTGATCATGGACCTGATAAGCTCGGCCGAGGGCCTACAGCTCAACCAGGCCTTCATCGAGATAAAGGACGCCGACGTCCGGCGCCGCATAATCGATCTGGTCAAGGTCCTGGGCGCCCGCTGAAACCCCGCCTAATTGGACGACTGCCGCTTGCTCACGCCAGTTGACCTTGCGGTCGATGCCTGCCAAATAACGTCGCCTTTCGGCATCGGGGGCGCTTCACGGCGAACGCACAATTCAACAGTGAGGGTCAGGCGGTGGCGCGCAGAAATTTTCAATTTACCAGTGAATCCGTATCTGAAGGTCATCCCGACAAGGTATGCGACAGGATTTCCGACGAAGTAGTCGACCTGTTCTATCGCGAGTCCGAAACATCGGGAGTTGATCCTCGTAATGTTCGCGTCGCGTGCGAAACCATGTGCACGACAAACCGTGTCATCATTGCCGGCGAATATCGCGGGCCTGGAAGCGTAACTCAGGAAAAAATCGAAACGGCCGCCCGCGGCGCGATCAAGGATATCGGTTATGAGCAGCTCGGGTTTCACTGGCGCGATGCCAGGGTCGAGATCCTGCTGCATGGCCAGTCCGCCGATATTGCCAAAGGCGTCGATGCGGTCGGCAACAAGGATGAGGGCGCGGGCGACCAGGGAATCATGTTCGGCTATGCCTGCGATGAAACCCCTGAGCTCATGCCTGCGCCGATCTACTACGCCCACCGCATTCTGCAGCAGCTCTCCGATGCGCGCCGCTCCGGGAAGGAGCCGCGTCTCGGGCCCGATGCAAAAAGCCAGGTGACGGTCCGGTATCGCAGCGGCAAGGCAGTGGGCGTCAGCCAGATCGTCGTGTCGCATCAACATGTCGAGGAAGATCTAACATCCGACGACATACGCGAGATCGTCGAGCCTTACGTGCGGAAGGCCTTGCCCGCCGGCTGGATTGCCAAGGACACCAAATGGCACGTCAACCCCACCGGCAAATTCTATATCGGCGGACCTGACGGTGACGCCGGCCTCACCGGCCGCAAGATTATCGTTGATACCTATGGCGGAGCTGCACCCCATGGCGGGGGGGCATTTTCGGGCAAAGACCCGACCAAGGTCGATCGCTCGGCGGCTTATGCCGCCCGTTATCTCGCCAAAAACGTTGTTGCGGCGAAGCTTGCCAAGCGCTGCACGATCCAGCTTTCTTATGCGATCGGCGTATCCGAGCCGCTTTCCATCTTCATCAATCTCCATGAGACCGGCAAGGTTGAGGAACGACGCCTTGAAAAGGCGCTAAGCGAAGTCATGTCGTTGTCTCCCCGTGGCATCCGCGAACATCTGGGCCTTAATCGGCCCATCTATGCCAGGACCACCGCCTACGGACATTTTGGCCGCTCACCGGAGCTTGATGGCGGCTTCAGCTGGGAAAAAATCGACCTGGTGAATGATCTCCGCACTGCTGTCAGGGCATGATTGCATGTGAGCCGGCATTATCAGCTCTACGGGCGCCGCAAAGCCAAGCCGCTCCGCCCGCGTCAGCGCAAACTGGTTGAGGGCCTTCTGCCCTCCTTGCGCATCGACCTGCCTCCCGAACGGGAGTTCCAGCCGCAGACGATTTTCCCTGATGCCCGGGCCGACATCTGGCTCGAGATCGGCTTCGGCGGGGGCGAGCATTTGGCCGAATTGGCGGCCGCCCATCCTCACATCGGCTTCATTGGCGCTGAACCGTTTCTCAACGGAGTAGCGAAGCTGCTGTTCGCAATTGCCGATAAACACCTTCCCAATATCCGCATTCTGGATAACGACGTGCGTCCGCTTCTGGATCGCCTCTCCTCAGCGTCTATTGGCAGGCTCTATATTCTCTATCCCGATCCCTGGCCGAAGCGCCGTCATGTTAAGCGCCGTCTGTTGGACCAAGGGACGGTGCTCAACATGCAGCGTGTGATGAAGCCCGGTGCCGAACTCCGTCTGGTAACCGATAGTCCTGATTATGCCGCCTGGGCGCTGGCCTCGCTTTTGCGGCACGGCGGCTTCGAATGGCTGGCGGAAACTGCCCGCGATTGGCGCGAGCCGCCATCCGGCTGGACCGTCACCCGTTATGAATTTAAGGCGCGGGCCCAGGGCCGCACCCCCCTCTATTTCGCTTTTCGCCGGCACCCTTAAAATGCTTGCATTTTGGGCCGGAAGCCTTATATCACCGGTCACGAATTCATTCTCAACATAACCTTCAAGTACAACGGTCCTTGAAGGCGGCTGATGAGAGTGGGTCCCCTGGGGCCCGCTTTTTTTGTTGTTTAGGGCCGAGTGCGCCATGGCGAATGAACGATTAGGTCGCGAAACGGGTGCTGCCTTGCGGGTGGCGAGGCTCATCGAGCCGGTTTTGGCCAATCTGGGATTGCGCATCGTCCGAGTGCGGATGTCCGGAGCTTCGGGCCGCACGCTTCAGATCATGGCCGAGCGGCCGGACGGCACCATGACCATCGATGACTGCGAGGCGGCAAGCCGTGCGATCTCGCCTCTGCTCGATGTCGAAGATCCGGTATCGGGCCGCTACGATCTCGAAGTCTCCTCTCCGGGGATCGATCGCCCTCTCGTTCGGCCGGAGGATTTCGAGCGCTGGGCAGGTCACGAGGCGAAGATCGAAATGTTGGCGCCGCAAGACGGCCGCCGTCGATTTCGTGGTATTCTTGGCGGATACGCCGATGGTGAGGTGCGGCTCTCTCCTGATCAGCCGGCGGGAGAGAGAGTGGGCGGTGAAAGGGTGATGGTGGGCCTGCCTTTCGCCGGTATAGCGGAAGCCAAGCTGGTGCTCACCGATGAATTGATCGCCGACGCGAGGAAGCGCCGGCAGGGCGCGGTCACCATGGCCGACGGCAGCGATTGGGAAGATCGGCCGGGAATTGAAATACAGGATGGAGATGACAATGGCTGATACGACGGTTAGTGCAAATCGGCTCGAACTGCTTCAGATCGCCGATGCAGTAGCCCGCGACAAGGCAATCGACAAATCCGTCGTGCTCCAGGCGATGGAGGATGCGATCCAGCGCGCCGCTCGCTCCCGTTACGGCCAGGAGAACGAGATCAGGGCGGAGATCGACGCGAAATCAGGCGAGATCCGCTTGAACCGTCTTCTGATGGTCGTCGATAAGGTGGAGAACGACGCCACGCAGATATCGATAGCCGAGGCCCGCAACAAGAACCCTGCGGCAAATTTGGGTGACTTCATCGCCGAGCCGCTTCCACCCGTGGATTTCGGCCGCATTGCTGCTCAAAATGCCAAGCAGGTCATCGTCCAGAAGGTGCGCGATGCCGAACGCGAACGCCAGTACATCGAGTTCAAGGACCGCATCGGCGAGATCGTTCATGGTGTCGTGAAGCGTGTCGAATATGGCAACGTCATCGTCGATCTAGGTCGCGGTGAAGCGATCGTCCGGCGCGACGAAACGCTGCCGCGCGAGACCTTCCGCAATGGCGATCGCATCCGGGCCTATGTTTATGATGTCCGCCGCGAGCAACGTGGTCCCCAGATCTTCCTCTCTCGCACGCATCCGGAATTCATGGCGCGATTGTTTGCTCAGGAAGTGCCGGAGATCTACGACGGTGTCGTCGAGGTTGTTTCGGTCGCCCGCGATCCGGGCAGCCGCGCCAAGATCGCGGTACGCTCAAAAGAATCTTCCATTGATCCCGTGGGTGCCTGCGTCGGCATGCGCGGCAGCCGCGTCCAGGCGGTCGTGAACGAACTGCAGGGGGAAAAAATCGACATCATCCCCTGGTCTCCCGATGCCGCGGCTTTCATCGTGAATGCTCTCGCCCCGGCCGAAGTTGCCAAGGTGGTGCTCGACGAGGAATCCGAGCGCATCGAGGTGGTCGTGCCCGACGAACAGCTCTCGCTCGCCATTGGCCGTCGCGGCCAAAACGTCAGGCTGGCCTCCCAGCTGACCGGCTGGGATATCGATATTCTTACTGAGGCCGAGGAATCAGAGCGCCGTCAGAAGGAATTTGCCGAGCGCACCCAACGCTTCATGTCGGCCCTCGACGTCGACGAGATGCTGGCCCAGCTTCTGGCCTCGGAGGGCTTCTCCTCGGTCGAGGATGTAGCCTTCGTGGCCACGAGCGAGCTCGCCAGCCTCGAAGGTCTCGACCAGGATACGGCTGCCGAGCTCCAGGAGCGGGCCAAGGATTATCTTGACCGCCGTTCTGCCGAGTTGGACAAGCGCCGCCGTGAGCTTGGCGTTTCTGACGATCTGAAGGACCTCGACGGCATGACCAGTGAGCTGCTCGTAGCTCTTGGGGAGGCCGGGATCTTGACCCTTGAAGATTTGGCCGGCAGCGCCACCGACGAGCTTGTCGGCTGGACAGAGCGCAATCAGGGCGAGACGGTCCGCCACAAGGGTTCGCTGAGCGATCTCGGCGTTACTTCGGCCGACGCCGAGCGCATTATAATGGCTGCCCGCGTCAAGGCCGGCTGGATAGAACCGCCCAAAGTACCGGAAGAAGCAGCAACGATGGAGGCCGCAAGCTGATAGAGGCCATGAACACGCTGGAGGGTCCCGCCATGTCCAGCCGCAAATGCATCGTGTCGGGGGAGGAGCACGACAAGGCGGATCTCATCCGCTTCGTCCTCGGCCCCGGCAATGAGATCGTGCCCGATCTGCAGCAGAAACTGCCAGGCCGTGGCGTCTGGTTGGCAGCCGACCGCAGAGCCCTCGAACGGGCACTGGCGGAAAACCGCTTCTCCAAAGCCTTCAAGGCAAAATGCCGCGTCGACCCAGGATTGCCCGCTCGGCTTGAAGACTTGATTCGCCGGGAAGCTCGCCAATATTTGGCGCTGGCAAACAAGGCCGGGCTGGTTGTAGCGGGATATGAGAAGACGGCCGATGCTTTGGCGCAAGGCCGGGCGAGACTCCTGATCGAGGCAGCCGATGGGGCGGAAGATGGACGGCGGAAATTGCGCGCTAAGCGTCCTGAAGGCTGTGAAATTGTAGCAATATTCGCCTCGCACGAATTGGATTTGGCATTAGGCCGCGCAAATGTGATACATGCTGCCGTTGCTAAAGGAGGCTTGGCTGAAAAGCTTCTGAGTGCGGCACGGCGCGTTGAAGCCTTTGGTGCTGTAACCGGAATGCACGGATAGATAGAAGAACATGAGCGATACCAAGGATACGGGCAGTAAGCACGGAATAGGCCGTACATTGAGCATGAAACGCCCGGCGGTGGAGCAGGGGCGGGTACGCCAGAATTTTTCCCATGGCCGTTCGAAAACAGTTGCCGTCGAGATCAAGCGTAAGCGCACCTCTGTTCCCGGTGAGCCGGGCAAGATCGAATCTCGCGAGCCCCAAACAATCAATCTGAAACCTGCTTCGCCGCGGGTCGAGCCGAAGCGGGAGGAATCATCGCTCGCTCGCTCCGGCATGGTGTTGCGGACCCTGACCAGCGACGAGAAGGAAGCTCGCGAGCGGGCGCTCGCCGATGCCCGCGTGCGCGAAGCCGAGGAGAGGAAACACGCCGAGGAGGATACCAAGCGGCGCCTGCAGCATGATGAGGTCGAACGCCGGGAGCGAGAGGCCGCGGATACCCGCAAGGCAGAAGAGGAAGCCCGCCACAAGAGCGAGGCCGAAGCCAAGCGCCGCGCCGAGGAGACCGCCCGCAAGCTCGAGCCTCGCGCTCCTCAACAGACTGAAGCCGAGGATGAAGAAGTCAGGGGGCGTGCCAAGGTAAAACG
>DATFOT010000270.1:0-3980 GCA_035265265.1 Aestuariivirgaceae bacterium
TGGCGGGACAAACAGTCGGGCGAACGCAAGGAACGCACCGAATGGCACCGCGTGGTGATCTTTAACGAGAATCTTGCCAAGGTCGCCGAACAATATTTAAAGAAAGGGGCCAAGGTCTATATTGAGGGGCAGTTGCAAACCCGCAAATATACCGACCAGCAGGGCCAGGAGCGCTATTCCACCGAGGTCGTCCTGCAGCAATACCGGGGCGAATTGACGATGCTTGACAGCCGGGGCGGTTCAGCGACAGGCTCTAGCGACTCTATGAACGAGGAAGAGTTCGGACAGGCGACGCCGCTCGCCAAGCAGCGTGGCCAGCAGGGGAATAAGGCGCAATCTTTTGCCCGCGAGCTCGATGACGAGGTGCCCTTCTAGGGCTAGCTTTAGGAGATCAGTAGATGATCAGCCGCATCATTGTCGTTCTATGTGCGTTTTTCTGCCTGAGCTTGCCAAGCGGCGCAGCCGAGCGGCTGACGACGGCGCAGATCAAAGCGTTGGCGCCTGGCACTTATGTGGGCACGTGGAAAAACAAGCGGCAACTGAATCTCCGGTTTTCGCCTAACGGGACCGTGTCCGGAACCGTCGACGGGGTCCGTCACTCAGGCACATGGTATGCTTCGAACGGCAATCTCTGCCTGGTTTTCAAAATACTGGTTTTCGAAAAAACCAAATGCGGAGCGATCCTCCGCAACGGACGCTGGCTCGTCGGTTATTACAACAAAAAGGGCGTGCCACGCATTCGCCTGGCCAAAGCTTAACGGTTCCGGGATTAAGTATATATTCATGTCTGCCTTAAAGAGCCCACATTTGTCGGGCTAAAAGTGATCATCTGCGGGCCCGCCGAGCAGGGCGGTCGTGTGTGAAGCCTGAGGCTTATCGGGCAAGTCAACTCACTTACGGGACAAACGGAAGAATGGCTTTCATCCGAATGCTCGCATGCGCGGGCCTGATACTGACATTGTGTGCGCTGCCGGCGGCAGCCGGTGAGACGCTGTCGGGGGGCGAGCTGAGAAGTTTGTTCCCGGGCCGGTTCCAGGCCGTGGTCAGCGGCTTCATTCATCTCAAGATCACGGCAAGGGGCAATGGGTCCCTTTCGGCCATCTCGGCGCGGGGAAAGACCGACCGGGGGCGCTGGAGCGTTCGGGCCGGCAAACTATGCATCGAGTTCGACAGATGGCTGAGCGGGCGCCGCAGCTGCACGCCGGTCGTTCAGGAAGCCGGCTGGTACCTTGGCTCGATGGTCAAGTTCAAACGGATCTGATCCAAACCGGTTCAAAGGGAACATGGCCGGGCCAGTCCCGGCCATTTGTTTTTTTAGGGGAAGGCGCCCCTTGCGGACTTGAGCTGCGCAAAAACAAGATAAAAAAAACTTCGGAATTTCGCCAGTTTTCAGCCGATTGAGGTTTGCCGCGGGATGGCTAAAAAGCCTATATTGCGAGGCTGACGAATCGCCTGATTTGGGGTTGCAAAAGCACCCGGAAACAGGTGAATGAGGCGCGCCGGCTGCAGCACTTCCATTGTCTTCAGCCGGACAGCGCGGCGACCGGCCCGCAGGGGTAAATGTGAACGACTACAACACCAAGGCTGGCGGGACTCCGCCCGACCATCCGGGCGATATTTCGCCAATCTCCATCGAAGAGGAGATGAAACGCAGCTATCTCGATTACGCGATGAGCGTGATCGTCAGCCGCGCGCTGCCCGATGTGCGCGACGGGCTGAAGCCGGTGCACCGGCGCATCCTCTACACGATGTATGAGAACGGATTTACCCCGGACAAGCCGTTCAAAAAATCGGCGCGCGTGGTCGGCGATGTCATGGGCAAGTATCACCCCCATGGCAACATGGCCATCTACGACGCATTGGTGCGCATGGCGCAGGAGTTCTCGCTGCGGCTGCCGCTGATCGAGGGGCAGGGAAATTTCGGCTCGATCGACGGCGACCCGCCGGCTGCCGACCGCTACACGGAAGCGAGGCTCGCCAAGGTCACGATGTCGATGCTGGTCGACCTCGACAAGGACACGGTCGGCTTCCAGCAGAATTATTCCAACGAGTTCCATGAGCCCACGGTACTGCCGGCGCGGTTTCCGAATCTCCTGGTGAACGGTGCCGGCGGCATCGCCGTCGGCATGGCAACGAATATCCCGACGCACAATCTTGCCGAAGTGATCGATGCCTGCATGGCGATGATCGACGAACCGGCGATCTCCGTCGATGAGCTGATGCAGATCATTCCGGGGCCGGATTTTCCAACGGGCGCGATCATCCTCGGGCGGGCCGGGATCAAATCCGCCTATCATCTGGGGCGCGGCTCGATCACCATGCGCGGGCGGGTGCACGTGGAAGAGATCCGCAAAGACCGCGAGGCGCTGATCGTCTCCGAGATTCCCTATCAGGTGAACAAGGCGTCGATGATCGAGAAGATGGCGGAGCTCGTCCGCGACAAGAAGCTCGATGGCGTCAGCGATATCCGGGACGAGTCCGACCGGCGGGGCATGCGGGTGGTAATAGAGCTGAAGCGCGATGCCATGGCGGATGTGGTGCTGAACCAGCTCTACCGCTTTACTCCACTGCAAAGCACATTCGGAGTGAACAGCGTCGCGCTCAACGGCGGCCGCCCCGAGGTGATGACGCTGAAAGACATGCTCAGCGCCTTCATCGCCTTCCGCGAGGAGGTCGTCACAAGGCGAACGAAATTCCTTTTGATGAAGGCGCGGGATCGGGCCCATGTGCTGGTCGGCCTGGCGATCGCCGTTGCCAATATCGACGAGGTCATCGCGCTGATCCGGCGGTCGAAGGACGCGGCGGAAGCGCGCGAGGCTCTCATGGCCCGCGCATGGCCGGCCAAGGACATGGTAGCGCTCGTCAATCTGATCGCCGATCCGCGGCACCGGGTGAGCCGCGAGGATACCTACCGGCTGTCGGAGGAGCAGGCACGGGCCATCCTCGATCTCAGGCTGCAGCGGCTGACGGCGCTGGGGCGGGAGGAAATCGCAGAGGAGCTCGAGAAGCTGGGCAAGGAGATCGAGGATTATCTCGACATCCTCAGGTCGCGAAAGCGGGTTCAGACGATCATCAAGGACGAACTCCTCGCCATAAGAACCGAGTTCGCCACGCCGCGGCGCACGGAAATCCGCGAGCAGGACTTCGAGGTCGAGGACGAAGACCTCATTCAGCGCGAAGACATGGTGGTGACCGTCAGTCACGCGGGCTATATCAAGCGGGTGCCGCTGTCGGCTTATCGGGCGCAGCGGCGGGGCGGCAAAGGCCGCGCCGGCATGCAGACACGCGAGGAAGATTTCGTGACCAAGATCTTCGTCGCCAGCACCCACACACCCGTGCTGTTCTTCTCCTCAACCGGCGTCGTTTATCGCGAGAAGGTGTGGCGGCTGCCGGTGGGCAACCCCCAGGCCCGCGGCAAGGCGCTGATCAACCTGCTGCCGCTCGATCCCGACGAGCGGATCACGACGATCATGCCGATGCCCGAAGAAGAGGCCAGCTGGGGAAAGCTGCAGATCATGTTCGCGACGCGCTCTGGCAATGTGAGGCGCAACGAGCTCTCCGATTTCGTCGATATCCGGCGCACGGGCAAGATTGCGATGAAGCTCGACGCAGGCGACCAGCTCATCGGGGTCGATATCTGCTCGGAGCGCGACGATGTGCTTCTGACAACCGCCCAGGGACAATCCATCCGCTTTGCCGTCAATGACGTGCGGGTGTTCAAAGGACGCGACTCGGCCGGCGTCAGGGGAATTAAACTCGCCGCAGGCGATCAAGTGATCTCGATGGCCATCCTGAGCCATGTCGAGGCGGAGGCCGAAGAGCGGGCAGCCTTTCTGAGGATGCGGCGGGCCCTGCGGGGCGAAGAAGGTGAGAACGGCGCGGAGAACGGTGGCGAGGAATCGGAGGACCATACCGGGCCTGCCGCGCAGATCAGCGGCGAGCGTTATGCGCTGATGGCGGAGGCCGAGCAGTTCATCCTC
>DATFOT010000271.1:0-5580 GCA_035265265.1 Aestuariivirgaceae bacterium
ACATAGACCGAGCCGATGAGCCCCGCGGTGCCGGGCAGCATGCTCATGGCTGCGAAGGCAGCGACGGCAAGGCCCGATCGGCGCGGGAAAGCAAGCGATGAGAAGCTTGCCCAGGGCCTCAGCGAAATACCCCGCCGCACCACCAGGCGTGAGGCCAGAATCAGGTTGATCGTCATCGCCGCGAACCAGGCCGCAGCGCTCGCCGCCGGCGCCAGCATGATGAGCAAGTCGACCATCTGGACGAAACCCGGCCGTTGCTGTTCCGGCAAATCCCTCAAGAGCGGCTCCGCGAAGCGCGTGGCCAGCTCCTTGAGTGTCGCGCGGAAGCTTTCCGCATCCGGTCCCACCATGAGAATAACGAGCGTGAGCACCGCGCCGGCTAGGAGCGCGGTCCACAGTGTCAGCCGTCCTTCGGGGTACCATTCGATGCCGCGGTCGGCGGCTTCCCCTTCATGGCGGCCGCCCGACGACTGCCGGCTGATGAGCGCGAGCCGGCACAGGATGACCGGCCCAAGGGCACTCGAGATCACGAAAAACAGCCCTGCCTTTGGCCCCCAAAATCCGGCGAGGGCGGCTGCTCCGGCCGCTGCCCCGACCGCAGCCGAAACCGGTCCAAAGCTAAGCCCGACGATGAACAGCGGCAGTGGCGCCAAATAGAACAGCATGGCCGATAGCGGCGTCAGCAAGACGATGCTTGCATGCAGCGCCGCTGCAGCGAGGCCCGCCATGATGGCAATGATGATCCAGTGGGTTCTCTTCACCTGGCTGTCCCCGATCTCCATCGATGGGTTAGAGATGAAAATTCATCCCAGCCTGAAAGCTGCCCGCCGCCCGCGGGCATCCTTCAACTCACTTCATGACATAGGGCAGTAGGCCGAGAAAGCGCGAGCGCTTGATTGCCCGCGCGAGCTCCCGCTGCCGCTTTGCGCTCACCGCCGTGATCCGGCTCGGAACGATTTTGCCTCGCTCGGAAATGAATCGCGACAGAAGCCTGACGTCCTTGTAGTCGATCTTCGGTGCGCCTTCGCCCGAGAACGGGCAGCTCTTCCGGCGCCGGAAAAACGGCCGGCGCGCCTGTCCCTGTTGCTGGGCCATTACCTGCTCTCCACGTTTGGATTCGTCGACTGCGGGGCTTCATCGCGCGGTGCGCGCGGCGGTCTGTCGCGCGGCGGGCCGCGGTCACCCCGGTCGAACCGGCGTCCGCCGCCGAAGCCGCTACGGTCGCCGCCGAATCCGCCGCGATCGCCGCCGAAGCCGCCACGGTCGCCGCCGAATCCGCCACGATCATCGTCGCGGTCGCGCGAGCGGCTCTGCCGCATCACTGCCGATGGTCCTTCCTCGAGCGCGTCTACGCGCACGGTCATGAATCGAATGACGTCTTCATTGATCGACATCTGCCGTTCCATCTCGGCGACCGCGGCCGGCGGCGCATCGATGTTGAGCAGCGAATAATGGGCCTTGCGATTTTTCTTTATGCGGAAGGTCAGTGATCTCAAGCCCCAGGGCTCGACCTTGTTCACCTTACCGCCATTGTTCTCGATGACGGATTTGAATTGCTGCGTCAGGGTCTCGACTTGCGGGGCCGAGGCATCCTGGCGCACCAAAAACACATGCTCGTAAAGCGGCATTGCCGATAAGCCTTTCTCTTCTGCTTCACTGCCGCATCCGGCGCTGAGCCTCACCCGAGCCCATCGTTGAGAACAGGCCAGAGTACGGTTCCTCGAAGGAGCGGGGACAGGGGAGGCGGGCATCGTGCCCATGCTTCGGCAACGCCGAAGCCTCCTTTCAGCCCCCGACCGGATGCCGCGGGACGGCGGCTTATAAGCCGATCGGGTGGCCTTTGCAAGAGCGGCGGCCGTGCGGATGCTTGACTTTGGCGCCGCATCCCCTGATGGATGCCCGCGGGCTAAAGGCGGGAGCGGCAGGCGGGAATGGCGGTTGCATTCATCTTTCCAGGGCAGGGAAGCCAGCATTTGGGCATGGGCAAGGCGCTGGCGGACTCATATCCATGTGCGCGCGATGTCTTTCTCGAGGTCGATGCCGCGCTCGGCCAAAAGCTTTCCCATCTCATATGGGAAGGGCCTGAACCCGATCTCACTCTAACCGAGAATGCCCAGCCCGCGTTGATGGCGGTCAGCATGGCGGTGGTCCGCGTGCTCGAAACCGAATATGGCGTGACGGCCCAGGCCAGGGCGGCCTATGTGGCCGGCCATTCGCTCGGAGAATATTCCGCCCTGACAGCGGCGGGCACTTTTTCTCTCGCCGATGCCGCCCGGCTCTTGAAACTTCGCGGCCGCGCCATGCAGCAGGCAACGCCCATCGGCACCGGCGCCATGGCAGCGCTACTGGGCCTGGACCTTAAGGCGGCGGCAGAGGTCGCGGCCGAAGCCGCACGAGATCAGATATGCGAGCCTGCGAATGACAATGCGCCCGGCCAGGTCGTTGTTTCCGGCCACAAAGCCGCCGTCGAGCGCGCAGTCGAGGTCGCCAAGTCGAAAGGGGCCAGGCGCGCCGTGCTGCTTCCCGTGAGCGCTCCTTTTCATTGCGCACTGATGCAGCCCGCCGCCACCGCCATGGCATCGGCATTGGCCGGCGTAACAATGAAGGCCCCCGCGCCGCCGCTGATCGCCAATGTGACCGCCGCACCCATTTCTGATCCTCATGAGATCAGGAGCAATCTCATTGCGCAGGTGACGGCCACAGTAAGATGGCGCGAATGCGTGGCGGCAATGGCCGCACGCGGGGTGAATGTCTTCTGTGAACTCGGCGCCGGCAAAGTCCTCAGCGGCCTGTCGCGCCGCAATGCCCCCGATGCGCTGGCGCTCGCTTTCGCGACGCCGGATGATATACGCGCCGGCACCGTCATATTGAAGGAGAAAGCCGATGCTGTTTGATCTCGCTGGCAAGACCGCGCTGATCACCGGTGCGACCGGCGGCATCGGTTCGGCCATCGCGCAGGCGCTTCATGCCCAGGGTGCGACCGTGGCGTTGTCCGGAACCCGCGGCGAGGTCCTCGATCTCTTGCAGCGCAAGCTCGGGGAGCGCAGCCATATTTTCCAGTGTGATCTCGCCAGGTCCGAGGAGGTGGAAAAGCTCGTTCCCCTCGCCGAGACGGCCATGGGATCGCTGGACATTCTGGTTAACAACGCGGGCATCACGCGCGACATGCTCGCGCTGCGCATGAAGGACGAGGATTGGGCGGGAGTGCTCGATGTAAATCTCACCGCCGTGTTCCGCCTTGCCCGCGCTGCCCTGCGCGGCATGATGAAACGCCGGTTCGGCCGCATCATCGGCATAACTTCGGTTGTGGGCGTAACCGGCAATCCCGGCCAGGCGAACTACGCGGCTTCCAAGGCAGGCATGATCGGCCTGACCAAGGCGCTGGCGCGTGAAGTCGCGAGCCGTTCCATCACCGTAAATTGCGTCGCGCCGGGGTTCATTGAAACCGCTATGACGAGTGCACTTGCCGAGAAGCAGAAGGAATCCCTCCTTGGCGGCATTCCCGCCGGCAGGCTCGGCGCGCCCGCGGAAGTTGCCGCTGCAGTCGTCTATCTTGCCAGTGCCGAAGCCGCCTACACCACCGGCCAGACCTTGCATGTGAACGGCGGAATGGCCATGATTTGACGGCTGTTCAATGGGGTGGCCGGTGTTCGACCTTTTGGCTCTTTCTCTGCGCCCGCGACCTATGATAGGAAGCGCAGGCTCAGGATTAAGGGATGGCAATTTTTCTTTCCAGGGGCTTGAGGAACGCGAGACCGCGTTGCCGCACCAATTAGCGAGGATTATCCAACATGAGTGACGTTGCAGAGCGGGTGAAGAAGATCGTTGTCGAGCATCTGGGTGTGGACGCCGAAAAGGTCACTCCCGAGGCAAGCTTCATAGATGATCTCGGCGCCGACAGCCTTGACAACGTCGAGCTTGTCATGGCGTTCGAGGAGGAATTCGGCGTTGAGATTCCCGACGATGCCGCCGAGACGATCCAAACCGTAGGCGACGCTGTGAAATTTATCGAAAAGAGCCAAAGCTGACGGCTTGGCCTTCATCGCTCGCCGAAAGCGGCGGCGCAAAATCCCGGGCGGCAGGATTTTATCAACCCTGCCGTCGATTCGTTACGAATGCTGGTGCTGAACAGCGCAGGAGCTGCATCTGCAATGCGTAGGGTTGTCGTCACCGGAATGGGCCTCATCACCCCCTTGGGATCCAATCTCGAGGAGAGCTGGCAAGGACTGCTTGCCGGCAAATCGGCAGCAACCACTATCGAAAAATTCGACGCCTCCGACCTCGCCTGCCGGATTGCCTGCGAGGTGAAACGCGGTGACGGTACAAGCGGCACCTTCAACGCCGATGACTTTCTCGACGCGAAAGAGCAGCGCCGCTATGACGAATTCATTCTCTATGGTGTCGCCGCTGCCAAGCAAGCCATGGACGATGCCGGCTACAAGGCCGCCACTTATGAGCAGCAGTGCCGGCTCGGTGTTCTGGTCGGTGCAGGTATCGGCGGCCTACCGGGAATAGAGGAAACCTCGCTCGTGCTTCGCGACAAGGGCCCGCGCCGCGTCAGCCCGTTTTTCATTCCAGGCAGCCTGATCAACCTTTCTGGCGGCGTGATCGGCATCCGCCACGGCTGCAAGGGTCCCAACCATGCCGTCGTTACCGCCTGTGCTTCGGGATCGCACGCCATCGGCGATGCAGCCCGCCTCATCGCTCTCGATGATGCCGACGTCATGATTGCTGGCGGTGCCGAATCCTCCATCTGTCGCGTTGGCATAGCAGGCTTCGTGGCGTGCAAGGCGCTGTCGACAGGCTTTAATGACACGCCACAAAAAGGATCGAGACCTTACGACCGCGACCGCGACGGCTTTGTCATGGGCGAGGGTGCCGGTATTCTGGTTCTCGAGGAGCTGGAGCATGCAAAGTTCCGCGGTGCAAGAATTTACGCCGAAGTTATTGGCTATGGACTCACCGGTGATGCCTATCACGTCACTGCGCCATCGCCCGATGGCGACGGCGCCTATCGCTGCATGCTCGCAGCGTTGAAGCGGGCCGGAATTTCGCCCCATGACATCGATTATGTGAATGCTCACGGCACATCGACGCCGCTTGGTGATGAAATCGAGCTCGGCGCGGTGGAGCGGGTCATGGGCAATCGTGCCGATCAGCTTGCCATGTCATCGACCAAATCGGCTATCGGTCATCTTCTCGGAGCGGCGGGCGCGGTGGAGGCAGTGTTCTCAATTCTTGCCATTCGCGATGGGATCGTGCCCCCCACGATCAATCTCGACAATCCTTCGGTTGAAACCGCGATAGATTTGGTTCCCCACCGGCCGAAGAAAATGCCGGTCAACACAGTTATGTCCAATTCCTTTGGTTTTGGTGGCACCAACGCAACGGTGATATTCCGCCGTCTCGATAGCTGAGGGTGAAGGAGCCTCTTGGGTGGCTGCTAAGAAACGACCCAAACGGAAACCCCTGGGCCGGGTGCTGGTTTCGCTCGCGACCTTTCTGATGCTCCTGCTCGCACTTGCGGGCGGGGCGGCGCTCTACGGCCGCACCGCATTCGAGGCGCCGGGCCCATCGCCT
>DATFOT010000272.1:0-4867 GCA_035265265.1 Aestuariivirgaceae bacterium
CGAGATTTACGACTACATGCGCCTCCTGTGGGCGCGCATCGGCGTCCCCTACTCGCCCGTCACCGGCCTGCCGATCGAGAGCCAGACGGTCAGTCAGATGGTCGACCGCATCCTGGCGCTGCCGGAAGGCACGCGCCTCTATCTGCTGGCGCCGGTGGTGCGCGGCCGCAAGGGCGAGTACCGCAAGGAGCTCGCCGACTTCATGAAGAAGGGTTTTCAGCGCGCCAAGATCGACGGCACGTTCACCGAGATCGCCGAGGCGCCCGCCCTCGACAAGAAGCTGAAGCACGACATCGAGATCGTGGTCGACCGCATCGTCGTGCGCCCCGACATCGGCGCGCGCCTGGCGGATTCGCTGGAGACGGCGCTCGGCATCGCCGACGGCATCGCCATCGCCGAATTCGCCGACGAGAAGGACGAGAAAGGTGCCGCCCGCCGCATCATTTTCTCCGAGAAATTCGCCTGCCCCGTCTCGGGGTTCACCGTCGATGAGATCGAGCCGCGGCTCTTCTCCTTCAACAATCCCTATGGCGCCTGCGCCACCTGCAGCGGGCTCGGCACGCAGCAGCATGTCGAGGCCGACCTCGTCGTGCCCGACCCCACCCTCTCTTTGCGCGATGGCGCGATCCAGCCCTGGTCGCGCACCGGTGTCACCTCCCCCTATTACATGCAGACGCTGGAGGCGCTGGCGAAACACTACCGCGTGTCGATGACCACGCCTTGGGAGAAACTGCCGAAAAAGGTGCGGGACGGCATCCTCTTCGGCACCGATGATGAGGAAGTGTCCATCACCTATGACGACGGGTTGCGCACTTACAAGACGCGCAAGACCTTCGAAGGCGTCATCGGCAATATCGAACGGCGCTGGCGGGAAACCGATTCCGACTGGATGCGCGAGGAATTGTCGCGCTATCAATCCGACCGCCCCTGCGAGGCCTGCGGCGGCTATCGGCTGAAGCCCCAGGCGCTCGCGGTGAAAGTCGGCGCCCTTCACATCGGCCAGGTAACCGACATGTCGATCAGTGCGGCGCGGCTCTGGTTCGATGAGCTCGCCGGCAGGCTCAAGCCCAAGGATCGTGAGATCGCAACCTCGATTCTCAAGGAAATCCGCGAGCGGCTGCGCTTCCTGGTCGATGTCGGACTCGACTATCTGTCCTTGTCGCGCACCTCCGGCACCCTGTCGGGCGGCGAGAGCCAGCGCATCCGGCTGGCATCCCAGATCGGCTCCGGTCTCACCGGCGTGCTCTATGTGCTCGACGAACCTTCGATCGGCCTGCATCAGCGCGACAACGCCCGCCTCCTTGAAACGCTCACCCATCTGCGCGATCTCGGCAACACCGTGATCGTGGTGGAGCATGACGAAGATGCCATCCGCACCGCCGATCACGTCGTCGACATCGGCCCCGGAGCCGGCGTGCATGGCGGCGAAATCGTTGCTGAAGGCACCCCCGACCAGATCATGGCGGCGCCGGCCTCGCTGACCGGCCAATATCTCGTCGGCCTGCAGCAGATCCCTTTGCCGAAGCGGCGGCGGCAGGCGGAGCCCGGCCGCGCCATCAAGGTGCTGGGTGCGCGCGCCAACAATCTCAAGAATGTCTCAGCCGAGATCCCGCTCGGCCTCTTCACCTGCGTCACCGGTGTGTCGGGGGGCGGCAAGTCCACCCTGCTCATCGATACGGTTTACCGGGCAACGGCGCGCAAGCTCATGGGCTCGCGCGAGCAGCCCTTGGCGCATGATCGCATCGAAGGCCTGCAATATCTCGACAAGATCATCGACATCGACCAGAGCCCGATCGGCCGCACCCCGCGCTCGAACCCGGCGACCTACACCGGCGCTTTCACGCCGATCCGCGACTGGTTTGCCGGCTTGCCCGAGGCAAAGGCCCGCGGCTATGGGCCTGGCCGGTTTTCCTTCAACGTGAAGGGCGGGCGCTGCGAAGCCTGCCAGGGCGACGGTGTTCTCAAGATCGAGATGCACTTCCTGTCCGATGTCTATGTCACCTGCGATGAATGCCACGGCAAACGCTATAATCGCGAGACATTGGAGATCAGGTTCAAGGACAAGACCATCGCCGACGTTCTCGATATGACGGTGTCCGAAGGCGGTGAATTCTTCCGTGCCGTTCCTGCCGTGCGCGACAAGCTCGTCACCTTGCAGCGTGTCGGGCTCGGCTATATTCACATCGGCCAGCAGGCAACCACTCTGTCGGGCGGCGAGGCGCAGCGCGTGAAGCTTGCGCGCGAACTGTCGCGCCGCGCAACCGGCCGCACCATCTATCTCCTCGATGAGCCGACGACCGGCCTGCATTTCCACGATGTGAAGAAGCTGCTCGAAGTGCTGCACGAGCTCGTCGACCAGGGGAATACCGTTGTCGTCATCGAGCACAATCTCGAAGTTATCAAAACCGCCGACTGGATCATCGATCTCGGTCCCGAGGGCGGCGACCGCGGCGGCGAGATCGTGTTTGCCGGCACCCCGGAAGACATCGTCAAGGAGCCGAGAAGCTACACCGGCCAGTTCCTGAAGGATGTGCTGCGCCGCGGCCGCAAGGCCGAGAGGGCAAGCGAAGCGGCGGAGTAAGGTGATCCGGCGACCTTGAATCCTTTGCGGTGCTCTAGCGCGCCCTTCGCGCCGCTATAACGACCTCCAGCTCTGTAAACGCAGCTGTGCAGGTGTCGTTATGCGCCGATCATCGGTCAAGAAGACGGTGGCGCCGGTACTTACGGCTGATGCAAGATGAATGGCGTCCGGTGTTTTCAGCTTCTGTCGAGCTCTCACATGGGCCGCTCCAATGAGTATCTCCCGACTCACTGGAATGAGTTGCAAGCCTGTCTCCGAGCTCAACAGCCTCTCATATGTCGAAGCCAACTGGATATCATTGGTGGTGAGAGGGTGGACTAGACATTCGGTCAGGCTGAGCTCGCTTGTAACAGCACGGACCAAACCTTCCTCCACCGCTCTGAAGAGAGCGAATTGACCCGCGGTCAAGGGGCTTGGTTCTTCAACGACAAATATTATGATGTTAGCATCGACGTAGACGCGCTGCCCGATCAGCTCCGTCTTCAAGGCCATTCGCTGCGCAGCTTCTTGATATAGCGGTTGATCTCGTTCACGCTCCTTCCGCTATGTTTGCCGCTGCCAATAAAGCTTGTGAGCTTTGTTGAGCGCCCTTCCACCGCCGCCTTGAGCACCTGCCGGGCCTCGCTCTCGGTCGATCTCCCGGCCGCTTTTGCTCGCGCCTGGAGCTTGCGCAGCACATCTTCATCGAGCTTGCGAATAAGTATTTGAGCCACTACTGTCTCCTGCGATATCATTATGATATCATTCGCTCCTGCGCTGGTCAATAATGCATCATTATGATGTGACAGGTGAGGCGCGCGCTGGCTAAGCTGGACCCCGACTTTCGCCCAGGTGACGAGATGGCTAACTACGGTCGAACGTGATCTCTACAGCCATCCCTTCCGGCGGAAATACAAGACCGGCACCAGCGCCGAGAGCGCCATGATGCCGAGCGCCAGCGGATAGCCATAGGGCCAGTCGAGTTCCGGCATCAGGCGAAAGTTCATGCCGTAGATACTGGCCACGAGCGTAGGCGGCAGGAAGATCACCGCAACCACCGAGAAGATCTTGATGATCGCGTTCTGCTCGATGGCGCTCATTCCCAAAATGGCGTCGAGCAGAAAATTGATTTTGCCCGAGACGAAGGTGGAGTGATCTGTCAGCGACGATAAATCCCGCTGCAATGTCTTCAGATGCGCCTGGACTTCGCGTGGCGCGCGCTTGCCGGTCGAGCTGTCTTGAACGGAGGTGAGAAACGCACCGAGCCTCCCGAGGCTGACCAGGCTCTCGCGAAGCTTCGAGTTGAAGTCTCCCTCTTCGCCGATGCGGCGCAACAGCTCGTGGAAATCCCTGCCGCGCGGCCGTTTCGACTCCTCGTGGAAAACCTCATGCGACGTTTTGTCGATGATCAGGCCAACCGATTCGAGATGGTCGGCGGCCCTGTCGACCACCGCTTCCAGGAGCCCCATCAGAATCCCGTCCGCGTTCGCAGGACAGGTGCCGGGCTTTTGCATCCGGCGGACGAAGAATGGAAAGGCCCGCGGCTCGGAATAGCGTACGGTGACCAGCCAGCGGTCCTTGAGAATGAAGGTGACGGGCTGCGATTCGGCCCGGCCGTCGTCGCCCCGGCGGATCAGCGTGGCGGTCATGAAAGTGGCGCCGTCTTCCTGGTAGAGGCGGCTTGACGCCTCGATCTCCGCCAGCTCTTCGCGCGTCGGTATGTCGATCTTGAGAAATTCCTCGACCGTCTGCTCCTCTTCCGGCGCCGGCGTATAGAGGTCGATCCAGATCGCGGAGTCGGGAATGACACCGCCCGCCGGCACCTGCTTGGGAGTAAGACAGCCCTTGCTGACGCCAAAGACGCAGAGCATCCCCCCTCACCCTCATCTATGCTGCTGGTGCCTTCACAGATGCCACGCAGATCACTAGCTGGCAACAGCTTGTTAAGAAACTGTCCGCGCCGCGATCTTTCTGGCGGTGTCGATGATGTTTTCGGCCATCCGGGCCGATGCCGCGTCGATCATCTTGCCGTCGAGCTGTGCCGCACCCTGGCCCCCCTTCGCCGCCTCCTCGAGCGCGATCAGAATGCGCTCGGCGCGCTGCGCCTCGGCTTCGCTCGGCGAAAACACACTGTTGGCGAGAGCGATCTGTGAAGGGTGAATCGCCCATTTGCCCTCGATGCCGAGCGCTGCCCCGCGCCGCGCCGCCGCGAGGTACCCTTCCGCGTCGTTGAAATCGCCGAAGGGCCCATCGATGGCACGCAGCCCATAGGCCCGGCACGCGACGGTGATGCGTGACAGTGCATAA
>DATFOT010000273.1:0-2052 GCA_035265265.1 Aestuariivirgaceae bacterium
CTGCTGGTGGGGTCCGCCATGACGTGGTGCGTGAAAGTGAAGCTGGATTCCGACTTTCGTCGCGGTGACGAAAGTACGAAGCGCCACTAGGCCTCGGCTTTCGCCGAGCGTTGCCGCGCCTGCTCTGCCGGTTTGCGCAAATGGCCGCTGACGAATTCAAGCGTTTCCGCCAAAAGCCTATGCATGGCGCGGCGCGCCGCCTCGGGGGAATGCTTGGCGATCGCATCGAGCACTTTCTTATGCAGCGGCAGGAAAACCGTATACGACTCGCTCGATATTCTGTGGCTGATATGGAGCCCGACTGCGATGAGATTGCCCATTTGCAGAAGCAGCGGATTTTGCGCCGCTGCCAGAATGCCGCGGTGAAAGGCGAGGTCCTTCTCGGTGCCGGAGGCCCCAGCGGCGCTCGCTGCCGCCATGCCTTCATAAGCGTTGCCGATGGCAGCGATCTCATTTTGGCTGGCACGCTGGGCCGCCAAAAACGCCGCTTCCGGCTCGATCATCAAGCGAATTTCGAAAAGCTCGTGATAGAATTGCGCCGGCGGCATTGTGCTGTATCGCCAGGCGAGAACCTCGACGTCGAGCAGGTTCCAATGCATCGGAGCAAGAACGCGAATTCCGGTACGGGTTCGGGACTCGATCAACCCCTTTGCCGCCAGTGATTTGACCGCTTCGCGGATGACCGAGCGGCTGGCGCCGAACTCGCGGCCGAGCTCCGCCTCGTTTGGGAAAGCTTCGTTCGGCTTCAGATCGCCTCGCACGATGCGGATGCCAAGCTCCTCGACCACGGTGGCGAATAGATTGCGCTTGCGTGTTCGCCCGATTCCGATTTGAGATGGCGAAACATTCATTGGATGATGCCTGGCGGGGGCTTCCGGCTTGACAAGAAACTCCGCAATTATATTATAATAAGATAAATCGCACAATGAGGAAAAGGTGCAGAACGCCGACGTTTTGCCGCGTTATGATCTCGCCGACAAGGTCGTCCTGATAACCGGCGCCAGTCGGGGCATCGGGCGCGCAATTGCCCTGGCCTGTGGCAAGGCCGGAGCTCATCTCGCTCTTGGCGTTCGCAATCCGGATGCGTCGGCCCCGCTGGTCGCCGAGCTTGCCGTCGGGGGGAAAAAGCCGCTCCCCTTAAGGCTCGACATAACCGATGCCGGTGACATCGCTGCCGCGGTCGGGGCAGCCATGGACGAATTCGGCCGGATAGACGTGCTGGTGAACAATGTCGGCATCGGCCCGGAAAATCGCGCCGAGGATGTTACCGAGGCCGATTTCGACTTCACCTTGAACGTCAACCTCAAGGGCACGTTCTTCATGACCCAGGCCGTCGGCCGCCGCATGATTGCGCAGAAGTCCGGCCGCATCATCAATATCAGCTCGCAAGCGGGAACTGTGACATTGCTCGGCGAGTCGATCTATTGCATGACCAAGGCTGCGATCAATCACCTCACGCGCTGTCTCGCCATGGAATGGGCGCCGCACAACATCACCGTGAACAGCGTTTCCCCCACCTTCATATGGACGGACGGTACGGCTCCGGCACTTGCCGATCCCGAATTTCGCAAGCGAACCCTCGCCCACATACCGCTCGGTCGTATCGGCGACCCGGTCGATGTGGCAGGCGTCGTCGTTTTCCTCGCCTCTCCGGCCGCTTCTCTCATCACCGGGACCGATCTTCTTGTCGATGGCGGCTGGTCCGTCGCTTAGATGATCGACAGGTTCATTTACGATGCATGCGCACCGTTTTATCGCAAGATAGCGGGCCCATTCATCGCCTCGGGCGTAACCGCCAACCAGTTGACCCTTGCCGGTTTCCTGATCGGCATCTCTGCCGTGCCGCTGCTTGCCGGCAACCATTATGGCCTGGCCCTTCTGGCCATTCTGCTCAATCGCTTTCTCGATGGCCTCGACGGCGCCGTTGCTCGGGCGACGTCTGCGACGGATCGCGGTGCCTTTCTCGATATCGCCCTCGATTTCCTCTTTTACGGCGCTATTCCCCTGGGCTTCGCCCTCGCCGATCCCGACCGCAATGCGCTGGCCGCCGCC
>DATFOT010000274.1:0-3259 GCA_035265265.1 Aestuariivirgaceae bacterium
AGCCGGCGCAACAGCGCCAACTCCAGCGGCCAGGATACCGGACGCTTCAGGAACCAAGTTTCTTACCTAACGTTACCTTCGAGAGCTGGAGGAATGATCTATGTCTAATCCCAAAAGTACCGCGTCCATCGCCGGGCATCCCATTCATCCGATGCTGATCCCATTCCCGATCGCTTTTTTTGTCGCGACCTTCGTGTGCGATTTGATCTATTGGCAAACCGGCAACCCTGGCTGGGTGACAGCATCCCTGTGGCTTCTCGGCGCCGGTCTTATCATGGCGGCGCTCGCCGCCCTCACAGGACTTATCGATGTTCTGGGCGAACCGAGGATTCAAGCGCTGAGGGATGCGTGGTACCACGCGGGCGGCAACGTCCTGGCCGTGCTCATCGAATTGTACAATTGGTTTTCGCGCTACGATTCGGGAGAAGCCGCAGTGCTGCCGACGGGCCTCGTGCTGTCGCTGATCGTCGTGGGCATCCTGCTCTTCACTGGATGGAAGGGCTGGGAAATGGTTTATCGGCATCATGTCGGCGTTTCGGACGAGGAGGTCCAAAGGCGCGAGACTACGAACCGCCGCACTTAGTGCACTGGGCCAAACCCCGGTCGTTATTCTCGGTCTCGAACGGTCATGTGTCCATAGTGATCGGTGAATATCCCAACGCCATTGGCACAGATGCGGCTCTGGGCGACGTGCAACGCGGCATCTGCGGCTCTTTCAGCCGTTTCATATTCACCGAGGTGAAGTCCGGCGTATTCTATTCGCCAGCACCCTTCGTGAAACACGATATGATAGACGGCGGTCGTCACTGGCATCCTATCGCCTGTGAATGTCAACACCCCGCCAAGTGTGTGGTTCCACACCATAGTCCTTTTGTTATCTGCTGCATAGATTTTTTGGCCTGCGGCCCCGGGGCCGGGCTTTAATCTCGCGCGTCAGACTGCCGATCAGCCTCTTCGGCAGAGGGCAAGCGGCCATCGGGCGTGTATTTATCGACGGCTTCAGGCAGAGTGCGCGCGAGGCGGGATAGAAGGTCCTCACGGGTGAGGCCGGTGCGCTGCACAAGGTTGTCGACAACGTCGGACCCTAGGGCCTGCTCGAGCTGCTGGGCGGAGAGCTGCTTGTTGGGTCCTCTGGCCACCCAGGAATCGGCTGCTTCGCCATGCCCCTGCTGGCGAAGGCGATCCACAAGGTCACCCAATCCGCCGCTCAGGACGCTACCAGCCGACGCACCCCCGAGCAGGCCGCCAAGATTGCCCAAAACGCCGCCGAGCCCGCCGCCTTGGCCTGATGCGCCGGGAGCGCCCGGCCTGCCGCCGGCCTGACCCTGACCGCGAAGCATCTCGCTGATTTTTTCCCTGTTCTGGTAACCCGCAACGGCGAGCAGCCCCAACAGCGCAACCATAGAAGGCATTCCGCGGCTGTTCATGACAAGTAATCTCCTCCAAAGTCGAAGCTATAAACCCCGAAGGGAGTTAATATGTTCCGTAACGAGGGGCCGCATCTGGCGACGGAACCTAGCGGCTTGTTGTTCGTTGAGCGCCAGCCTGACAATTGGGAAAGAGCGCAATGGGTATCATCTGGACGATCATCATCGGGTTCCTCGCCGGCGTCATCGCCAAATTCATCATGCCCGGCAAAAATGAACCGAGCGGTTTCATTCTCACCACCATTCTTGGAATCGTTGGCGCGGTCGTTGCGAGCTACCTGGGCCAGGCGCTCGGCTGGTATGCGCCGGGAGAGGGTGCAGGACTCATCGGAGCGGTCGTGGGGGCGATTGTCGTGTTATTCATCTGGGGCTTGATCAGCCGGCAACGCACCGCCTAATCCGATTTGCCGCAATCGATGTTGCCAAGGCTGGCGATTTCCCGCATGAGAGCGGCTCATCGCGAGGTTGGAGCATCCGCACGTCATGAAGGTTGTCATCACCGGCGGTACGGGATTCGTCGGATCGCTGCTGGCAAGAAGATTATGCGCCCTGTCGAAACTCACGAATGCCAGCGGCGAGAGCGAAGACATCGACGAGATCGTGCTTTTCGACATGGTGCTGCCGGAACAGCGACCCGAAGGCCTCGATGACCGCGTCAGCATCGTCGCGGGAGAAATTGCCGATGCCAGGATGGTGCAAAGCATCATCGATCGAAAGGACATTTCGATCTTTCACCTCGCTTCCGTGCTGAGCGGGGGCGGCGAGCAAGATTTCGATCTCGCCATCCGGGTCAATCTGCACGGCAATCTAAATGTTCTGGAAGCGGCGCGGGCGCAAGGATCGCGGCCTAAAGTGGTGTTCGCGAGTTCGATTGCGGTGTTCGGCGGCAGCGGCATGCCCAAGACCGTAGGCGACCTCATCAAGCAGACACCGCAGACGACCTATGGCACGACCAAGGCGATCGGCGAGCTTCTGGTCAATGACTATACGCGCAAAGGCTTTATCGATGGGCGTTCGGCGCGGCTGCCCACGGTCATCATTCGGCCCGGCAAGCCGAACAAGGCGGCATCGAGCTTCGCCAGCGGGGTTTTCCGCGAGCCCTTAAGCGGGGTGGAATGCGTAGTGCCGGTCGGCGAAGAAACGATCATGCCGGTATCGGGCTATCGCACGATCGTGGAAGGATTTATCAGGCTGCACGAGGCCAATGGGGAAGCACTCGGCGATGACAGGGCAATCACCTTTCCCGGTATCAATGCGACCGTCGCCGAGATGATCAAATCGCTGAAACGGGTCGCCGGCAATCAACCGCTCGGACCCATCAGGTTCGAGCGCGATCCCATCATCGAGCGGATCGTCGCAAGCTGGCCGACTGCCCTGAATTTCGACCGCGCGACCGCGCTCGGCCTGCCGCTCGACGGCAATCTCGATACGATCGTGCGCGCCTATATCGAGGACTATGTCGCGCGCTGAGCGGTAATGCCGAAAGGCCTGGCCCAGCCGAGGCCCGATCGCGTATCGGAGCGGGGACGATATTCACAGCCGACCCAGCCGTCATAACCCGAAGCATCGATGAGCGACAGGAGATAGGGATAATTGATCTCCTGATTCTCGTCAGGCTCGTTGCGGCCCGGCACGCCAGAGATTTGAATATGACGTATGATGCCGGCATGGGCGGTGAAGGTCGAGGCGAGCGATCCCTCGCTCATTTGGCTGTGATAGACATCATACTGCAGGAAAATATTTCCCAAGCGCAATTCATCGAGTACCGCCACTGCAGCGGCGGAATTTGGAATCAGATAGCCTGGCACATCCTTGGAGTTCAGCGGCTCGAG
>DATFOT010000275.1:0-2393 GCA_035265265.1 Aestuariivirgaceae bacterium
TCTCGGTCATGTCCAACGCCTTCTCCACGAGATCGAACATTTCGTTTATCTCGTCTTCACTGATGATGAGGGGTGGGCAGAAAGACAGGGAATCCCCCATCGCCCGGCTGATCACGCCGAGGCTTTCGAGGAACTCCACGCAGGTCGCGCCCACCATCTTCTTTACATCAAAGGGCGCCTTTGTCTTTTTGTCGGCAACCATTTCGATGGCGCCCATGAGTCCGAGCGACCGGGCCTCCCCGCCGAGCGGGTGATCGACCAGCGCCTTTAGCCTTTTGGCGAAAACCGGCGCCATCTTGCGCACATGTTCGACGATTTTCTGGCGTTCGTAGATCTCGATCGTTTTCAGCGCCACCGCGCAGCCGACCGGATGCGCCGTATAGGTGTAGCCATGGCCGAATGTGCCGATCTTGCGCGATTCATCCAGCATCGCCTGGTAAAGCTCCTCTTCGATGGTAATCGCACCCACCGGAAAATAGGCCGAGGTAAGGGCCTTCGCCATCGAAACCGACGTCGGCGCGAAGCCCGTCGATTGCGCCCCGAACCAATTGCCGGTGCGCCCGAACCCGCATATCACCTCATCGGAGATGAAGCGCACATCGTGCTTGGCAAACAGCTTGCCGAGCTTCTCGAAATAGCCCCTCGGCGGAATGATCACGCCCCCCGATCCCATGACCGGCTCGGCGATGAAGGCCGCGATCGTATCCGCGCCCTCGCGCTCGATGAGGTCTTCCACCTCCTTCACCATCCGGTCAGTGAATTGCTCCTCCGTCTCGCCGGCAAGCCCGTAGCGGTAGTAATGCGGACAGGAAACATGCAGCACGCTGCTGAGCGGCAGGTCGAAATCGGTATGCACCGCGGGCAGTCCGGTGAGGCTGCCGGCGGCGATCGTCACTCCGTGATATCCCTTGAGCCTGCTGATGAATTTTTTCTTCGCCCTGCGGCCGCGTGCATTATTGCCGTACCATGTCAGCTTCATCTGCATGTCGTTGGCTTCCGAGCCCGAGCCGCAGAACAGGATTTTCGAAGCTTCGCACGGCACGAGCTCCTTCAGCTTCTCCGCGAGCTCTATGGCGAGATCATGCGATTTGCCGCCGAAGATATGGCTGAACGACAGCTTGCGCATCTGGCTCGCGGCGGCCTCGACGAGTTCTTCATTGCCGTAGCCCAGGGCCGTGCACCATAGGCCCCCGAGACCCTCGAAATAGCGCTTCCCCTGGTTGTCGTAGAGAAACACGCCCCTGCCGTGATCGATGATCAGGGGCCCTTTCTCGCGGTGCTTGGCCAGATGGGTATAGGGATGGATCATCGTTTCAATGTCGCGTGCAGCCATATTGCTGGAAACAGCCATGGGTGTAAAATCCTATCTAGAGGTGGGGATCAGTTTCCGGTGAGGGCGGCCTCTAGGATATCGAGACCTTCCTCGACGATCTTTTCCGGCGCCGACAGCGGGCATAGCAGTCGTATCGTGTCGTTGAAGACGCCGCAGGTCAGGATGAGCAGACCGCGCTCCAGGCATTTCGCTGCCAGTGCCTTGGCTCCGGCCGCGTCGGGTTTGCTGCCGCCATGCTCGGTCACGAGTTCGAAGGCGATCATGGCGCCGAGCCCGCGGATTTCACCCATCGCCATTCCCTTGCCCTTGGCCTTCATCGCCTGGAGCCGTTTCGTGACGATTTTTCCCTGCTGTGCGGCCTTCTCGAGAAGCCCTTCCTTCTCGAAGGCTTCAATCGTGCCAAGTGCCGCGGCACAGGCCACCGGATTGCCGGCATAGGTGCCGCCGAGGCCGCCCGGATCGGGGGCATCCATGATTTTTGCCCGCCCGACGACCCCCGCCAGGGGGAACCCCGAAGCGAGGCTCTTGGCAACGGTCATCAGATCCGGCTCCACCCCGAAATGCTCCATGGCGAACCATTTGCCGGTGCGCCCGAAGCCCGACTGAATCTCATCGGCAATGAGAACAATGCCATGCTCGTCGCAAAGTTTGCGCAGCCGCACCAAAAGTTCTTTCGGCGCCACATAGAAGCCGCCTTCGCCCTGCACGGGCTCGATGATGATGGCCGCCACTTGCGATGCTTCGACATCCGTCTTGAACAGCCATTCGATGGCGTTCATCGACTGCTCGACCGTGATTCCCTTGTGCTCGATCGGGTAGGGCACGTGCCACACCCCGCCCGGGAATGGCCCGAACTTGACCTTGTAGGGAGCGATCTTTCCGGTGAGCGCCATCGTCAAGAGCGTCCTGCCGTGGAACGAGCCGTTGAAGGCGATGATGTCTCTGCGTCCCGTCGCGGCGCGGGCGATTTTCACCGCATTCTCCACGGCTTCGGCCCCCGTCGTGACGAACATGGACTTCTTCTCGCCCGAGATCGGCGCCAGCGCATTGAGCTTCTCGG
>DATFOT010000276.1:0-5026 GCA_035265265.1 Aestuariivirgaceae bacterium
GTCGAGCCGCTTCATCAGATCGCGCGTCTGCGGATAGAGCGCGCGGAATATGTCATACTGCCGGCGATAGGCTTCCGTCTTGGCAGGGTCGGGCGCGATTTCCGAGGCGACCGGATTCCATCGCCGAATATCTTCGGGCCCAGCGTCTCCGACCGCCAGGGCGGCAAGAAACGCATTGCCATAGGAGGCACCGACCGTCTTGGTCCTGACGATTTGGCGGCAACCCGAGATATCCGATGTCGCCTGCGCCCACACGCGGTTCCTCGTGCCGCCCCCGACGGCGTAAATGCCGTGCGGCTCCTGCCCGGCGTCCCGATAGGTATCGAGGATATGCGCTGTGCCGCAGGCGATGCCCTCGAGAAGGGCGCGGAACATGTCGCCGCGATCATGGGTAAGGTTGAGCCCGAAAAACACGCCCTTGGCATGCGGATCGTGTATCGGTGTTCGTTCGCCTGAAAAATAGGGAAGCACGATGAGCCCCTTGGCGCCCGGCGGCGAACCTTCCGCCTCCGCTGCAAGCATGGCGGCGGCCGTCTCGGGCTCAAGCTCGCGCGCGAACTGATCGCGAAACCAATGGGTAAGCGTGCCGCTGGTCGCCAATCCCGACATCGAGGCATGCTGGTTCGGAAAGAGCCAGGGCGCATACCACAATCGAGGATCCCGCACCCGCGTCTCGGTGATCATGATGATAAAGATGGTCGATCCGTACATCAGCATCATGTCGCCCATTTCCAAGACGCCGACGCTGAGCGCCTCCGCCGCCGCATCGACCGTTCCGACGATGACCGGAGTGCCTTCCGCGAGCCCCGTCTCCGCCGCGGCGCGTTTCGTCACTTGACCGGCGATATCCGTTGTCCAGGCGAGATCGGGCAGCTGCTCGAGAGAGATGATGTCCGGGGCGAGTGCATCGCTCCATTGTCTTTCATCGGCCAGATAGAAGGGGCTCGAATTTGCCGCCGTGTAGTGATCGATGACGAACCTTCCCGTCAGGCGATGGACCAAATAGGACGTCGAGGTCAGGATCTTGTGGGTTCTGGCGAAAATGTCGGGGGCATTGCGCTTGAGCCAAAGGATCTTCGGGCCGACCGACTGCGAGGTCAACGCATTGCCGCATCTGTCGAGCAGCACTTGCTCGCCGATTCGCTCCGTGAGCTCGGCGATTTCCGTCGCTGCCCGCGTGTCGACGCCATAGAGAACCGCGTTCATGAGCGGTGCCCCGTCGCCGTCCACGGGCAGCATGCATGGCCCGATCGCGCTGCTGCCCACCGCTCGAACAGAGGCCGCTGGAACGCCGCTGTCGGCGAGCAGCTTTTTTGAGATAAAGGTGAAATCCTCCCACCAGTCTTCGCGCGGGCGATGTTCAGCCCATCCCGGCTGCGGCACGATCATCTTGTGCGGCTTCGCAGCCGAGGCGATGATTTCGCCTCTCTCGTTAACGAGAACGCCTTTCGACTCGAAAGTGCCGATGTCTATTCCGAGATAATGCCTCATTGGCCGTAATCATCGCGATCGAGGCTGAACTCCTCATTTATCCCTGCGATGGAAGCGACCGTGAGCTGGGCCAGTTCCTCGAGATCGCCGAGATCGCACACTTCCAGCGAGGAATGCGTATAGCGGGTCGGAAAGCCGAGATCGATTGCCGCCACCCCTTCACCCACGAGCTGAACATAGGACGAATCGGTAAGCGCGCCGACATGGGCGCTGCGCTGCAGCGTGAGATTCTCCTCTTTCGCGGTCGCCGTCATGAGTTGGACGAGTGCGGGATGCGGAATGGTGCCATTCAACGTGCCGCGCCCGTGAAAACTGTAGAGGCTCATTGCCGGTCCGCCGCCGAGCCGTACCTCGCCCCGGCCCGTCATGTCCGGCGTGTCGCTCGCCATTATGATGTCGAGCTGAATAGCAATATCGGGCCTGAGCGCTTGCGCCGCCGTCACCGCCCCCCTGAGGTTGAACTCCTCCTGCACCGAAAAAACCAGGTGAACATTGGGCCGCCTGCTGATGGTCTTGAGCCTGCGCGCCGCTTCGATCATCACTGCGCAGCCGGCGCGGTCGTCGACCGAGGTTCCGGTAATCCGCCTAGCAGCCATCGTGATCGCCTTCGGCGCGTAAACGGCGGGCGTGCCGATATCGATTCCGGCCGAAAGAACCTCCTCGGCACTGCCGAAGCCAGTGTCGATATAAAGCTCGGGATAGGGCACCACGCGGTATTTTTCATCAGGAGCGGTGGCGTGATGGCTCTTGTTGGCGATCACGCCCGGGACGTCCTTGCCTTCCTCGATGCACAGCAGCACGGCCTGCGACGGCAGCGCCCTTTCCGGCACGCCCCCGAGGCGCTCCACCCTTATCAAGCCGTCCGCTTCGATTTTGCGAACGATGAAACCGAGCTGGTCCATATGGGCAAAGAGCATCACGCTGGGCGATGCATTGTTCCCCGCAAGCGTGGCAATCAGATTGCCGAGCCGGTCGGTGCGCGAGGCGATGCCAAGGCCGTCGAGCTCGCGGGCGAGGCGCCGCCGCACCCGGCCTTCATAGCCGCTGAGGCCCGGAATCATCATGAGCTCGGTCACGAGCCGGCGCAGGCGGTCGAGGTCCGGCTCGGCTGCCATGTCAGTGGCCCCGCGCCATTCGCGCCAGCCGCATGAACTCCTGAGCGCGCTTCGCATCGACGGCATTCCATGTATGGCCGTCGACCTTCAGCGACGATCCGACGATACAGCCGTCGGCCACCTGCAAGACCTCCGCCACCGTCTCGTGCTTCACGCCGGTGTTGGCCAGCACCGGGGTTGACGGCAGGGCCTGCTTGACCGCGGCGAGATCGCTGAGTGCTGCGGCCTCGCCCGTGATTGGGCCGGAGACGAGAATGGCGTCGGGTATGGAGGAAAAAACTGCACTGCGCGCCCGCTCCGCCAGGCTGCGCCTGTCCAGCGACCAGGCGAATTCCGCCGAAACATTGAAAAGCAGCGCCAAGTCGCGCCGGCCCAGCCGGTCGCGATATCGCATGGCCGCGCCTGCATCGGGCGTCCACGGCCCCATGTCGGAAGCATAGCTGCCGGTCATGATCTCCCGCACGAAGGAAGCCCCTGTCGCGGCCGCCAGGGCAATCGAGCTCTTGGCATCCCACAGCACGTTCACCCCGAACGGCACTTTGATGGTTGAGCGCAACTGGCCGATCACGAACGCCATGGTCGCCGTCGATGCGGTATCGACCTTCAGTTCATAGGGCCGGTCGTTCTCATTGCCGAACATGACGGCGTCGAACCCGGCTTGCTGCAGCGCCTCCAGGTCTTGCGCCGCGCTCTCGACCAGTGCCGCAAGTCCCCCCTGTGGATCATAAAGAGGAGAGCCGGGCAGGGCGCCGAGATGCACCATGCCGATGACCGGTTTGCGCGGGCCGAAAACACTGCGGAAGTTCTCGCTCATGGCGGTGCTTGACATTGCGCGTTGTGCGCCCCGATTGTTGACATCTACCAAGGCTGCTCCATACTAACAATTGCCTTCGTCAGCTGTCGAATTGCGTTGCTGAAAGTCAGAGTTGCACAATCGGTTAGGCGTTGCTCACGAGCCTCATACGACGCTTCGTGAATTTCGCTGACGGCACCTCCCGAGCTTGGTTAACGCAAAGCCGATGCCGCAAAGGCTGGGAGAGATAGAGCGCCATAATTGGGAGTACTTCACAATGAAGCTTGAAGTGTATGACCGGATTCTCCGGTTGAACCGACGCGCCGTTCTGAAGGGAGCCGCCGCAGCCTCCGCGCTGGGAGCCGCCGGCGTGTTCGGCACGATGACCGGTCCTGCACGGGCGCAGGACAATAATCTGCGCACGCAGATTCTAAAAATCCCCGGCGTCGGCAAGGGCTCGCCGACGGATGCCGATTGGCAGCAGGTGGGGGAGCTGTGTCTGGGGCCGACCAAGGCCAGTGTCCAGCAGGGCGAATTCAGCGGCGTCGAGCTGAGCTTCATGGGTCTCAACAATCAGAACCTGCACAACCTGCTCTTCCGCGGCTTCCTCAAGCCGTGGGAAGCCCATACCGGCGCCAAGATCACTTGGATCGACCTGGCTCAGGCCGACTATAATCCGCGATTGCAGCAGGCGATTGCGACGGGCACGGTCGACTTCGATATCATCGAGATGGGCGCACCCTTCGAGGGTGATGTCTGCGGCAAGGGTCTCGCATCGGAAATGCCGGACTGGGTCAAGACCCAGATCGAAATGGATGACTATGTGGGTTACCTGAAGCCGCCGGTCGGCACCTGGGGAGGCAAAACCTACCGCATCTCGATCGATGGTGATTGCCATACCTTCAACTATCGTACCGATGTGTTCTCGGACCCCGAGCTAGCCAAGCAGTGGAAGGCTGAAGGGGGGCAGGGCGAATGGGCCGTGCCGAAAACCTGGCAGCAGGTTCAAGCGGTCACCAAATTCCTCAAGGGCAAGCAACTGAACGGCCAGGATGTTTATGGCTATCTCGATCCTGCCAAGGGCTGGGGCGGCTTCGGCTTCTACTTCCTCGGCAGCCGAGCCACCGCCTATGCGAAACATCCAGACGACAAAGCCTGGCTGTTCGACATCGATACCATGAAGCCGCGCGTCAACAATCCGGCCTGGGTGCGAGCCATCCAGGATGTCGTCGACGCGCTGCCCTTTGAGCCGGCCGATCAGCTCAATGCTGATCCCGGAACGACGGGATTCCAGCAGTTCCTCGCCGGAACGGGCTCTATGCTCTCCTGGTGGGGCGACATCGGGTCGAACGCCAAGACCAACGACGCCTCCGTTATCGGCGACATCTGCGGTTTCGACATTCTCCCTGGGTCCGACGATGTTTACAACGCCAAGACCGGCCAATGGGATAAGCTGCCGAGCGGGCCGAACTACGCACCCAACATGGCTTATATCGGCTGGGGCGTTTATGTAATGGCGCGTGTCGACAGCGACCCGAAGAAGCAGAAGGCAGCCTGGAGCGCGGCGGCTCATCTCGGCGGCAAGGATATATCACTGTGGATGGCAGCCTATCCTTCCGGGTTCCAG
>DATFOT010000277.1:0-3873 GCA_035265265.1 Aestuariivirgaceae bacterium
GGGCAGGCATCGAATTGCCGCAGCGCCGCCGCGATATCGGCAAGGCTCGCGCATGCGGCAGCGACGGCGCGTGCGTCGCCGATCGCCTGATCGGAGGAGGCCGCCCGACTGGGCAAGGCGCGAAGATCGAGCCGAGAAGCGGGAGGAGACTGCGGCGGGGGAGCATGCGGCTTTTCCTTGGGCTTGAGGCGGTCGGCAGGCGCCTCGGCAATGATTTCGTCGGCACCCATCTCGAGGAGCCAGCGCAGATGTTCCCGCGCCGCGGACGCGGTCATATCATCCGGCTCATCCAGCATCGTTCAATCTCATCGTTGTACGACAGAGTTGGTGCATTATAACAGGTGCATGCAGTCGAGGGGAATGCGGAGGAGCCGGTGAACGAGGAAGTCGGGCCAGGCATGCGCGAAGCGATGGAATATGACGTCGTGATCGTCGGCGCCGGACCGGCGGGCTTGAGCGCGGCGATCAGGCTCAAGCAGCTCGCTTTGCAAGCCGGCGAGACGGTCAGCGTTTGCGTTTTGGAAAAAGGCTCGGAGGTGGGTGCGCATATTCTTTCGGGCGCGGTCGTCGATCCCGTGGCACTCAGCGAACTCATTCCCGACTGGCGGGAGAAAGGCGCGCCTTTGAAAACCGAGGTGCGCGAGGACCGCTTTTACCTGCTCGGGCCGTCGGGCGCGCTTAGGCTGCCGAATTTCCTGATGCCGCGGCTGATGGACAATCATGGAAAATATGCCATCTCGCTCGGCAATCTTTGCCGATGGCTCGCCAGCCAGGCGGAAGCGATCGGCGTAGAGATCTATCCGGGTTTTGCGGCTTCAGAGGTTCTCTACCGCGATGACGGATCCGTGCGCGGGGTGGTGGCCGGCGTGGCGGGGATTTCGAAGATGGGGGAGAAAAAACCGGACTATCAGCCCGGCATGGAGCTTCTCGGAAAATATGTGTTCATCGCCGAGGGCGCGCGTGGATCGCTGGCGAAAGCGATCATGGAAAAATTCGGCCTGCGCGCGGGTTGCTGCCCGCAGAAGTTCGGCATCGGGCTCAAGGAGCTTTGGGAAGTTCCACCGGCGAACCACAGGCTCGGACAGGTAACCCACACGATGGGCTGGCCGCTTGGTGCGAAAACCGGCGGGGGCAGCTTCATGTATCACCTCGAGGACAATCTGGTCTCGATCGGCTTCGTCGTGCATCTCAATTACCAGAACCCCTATCTGGATCCCTATCTGGAATTTCAGCGGTTCAAGCACCATCCGATGATCGAGCCGGTGCTGAGCGGGGGAAGGCGCATTGCCTATGGGGCGCGGGCGATCACCGAGGGCGGCCTGCAATCGGTGCCGAAGCTGGCTTTTCCCGGCGGCGTGCTGATCGGCTGCTCGGCAGGGTTTGTAAATGTTCCGCGCATCAAGGGCACGCACAACGCCATGAAATCCGGCATGCTGGCGGCGGAATGTGCGTTCGATGCCATTCGCGCCGGGCGCGCGGGCGATGAACTCTCCGATTACGTAACCGCGGTCGATAATTCCTGGATCTATGACGATCTGCGGAAGGTCAGAAATGTGAAGCCCCTGTGGTCGAAGCTCGGCCTTGCCGGCGGCCTCGCTCTCGGCGGGCTCGACATGTGGGTGAACGAAATCTTCGGCATATCGCTCTTCGGAACCCTGCGCCACCGCAGGAACGATGCAGAAAGCACGAGGCCGGCCGCGGAATTCAAACCAATCGACTATCCCAAACCCGATGGCGTCATATCCTTCGACCGGCTGACCAATCTGGCTTTTTCCGGGACCAATCATGAAGAGGACCAGCCGGTTCATCTGCAGCTCAAGGACAGCTCCATTCCGATCCGCCACACGCTTCCGGTCTATGCCGAGCCGGCGCAGCGCTATTGCCCGGCAGGAGTTTATGAGGTGGTGGACGAGAGCGGCGGGCTTCGCTTTCAAATCAACGCGCAGAACTGCGTTCATTGCAAAACCTGCGACATCAAGGACCCGCCGCAGAATATCAATTGGGTAGTGCCGCAGGGCGGCGATGGCCCGAATTACCCGAATATGTGATTGGTTGCGCGAGTCCTGAAAACAAACCGTCATGGCCGGACTTGATCCGACCATCTGTTTCCCAGCTGCAGATGCGCGGATCAAGTCCGCGCATGACGAGAATCAAGACCATCTTTCCTTCAGGCGCGAATTGATTCACACTTGCGGCATGCGGCCACCGAGTTACTCGAGAGAGAAGGATCTAGCGCTGCGGCAGCTCTTGCCGGTGTGCGGCATCGATGAAGCCGGCCGCGGTCCGCTCGCCGGGCCGGTGGTGGCGGCGGCGGTAATTCTCGACCAGAAACGCAGGCCACGCGGCATCAGGGATTCGAAGATGCTGAGCCCCGACACGCGCGAAGAGCTCTATGACCGCATCATGGCGAGCGCGGTGGTGGGCGTGGGCATCGCCGGTGTCGAACGCATCGATGAGATCAATATCCTGCGCGCAAGCCTATGGGCGATGACGGAGGCGGTGCGCGCCCTGGCGATGGCGCCGGCGTTCGCGCTGGTCGACGGCAATATGCTTCCCGCTCTCGCGTGCCCCGGCGAAGCGATCGTCGACGGCGATGCCTTGTGCGTGTCGATCGCGGCAGCATCGATCATCGCAAAGGTGACCCGCGACAGGCTGATGATCGAGCTGGCGAACGAGTTTCCGCATTATGGTTTCGAACAGCACAAGGGATATTGCACGGAGTTTCATCTCGCGGCGCTGCACAGCTACGGTCCCACACCGCATCATCGGCGAAGCTTCGCGCCCGTTGCAGCGCGCGAAGTATTAACCATAGAACAGGAATTGGATTCACGGAACGGCTCCGACGATTCACCATAGCGCTCCACAGTGAGTTGCGTCGGGAGTTCCTCCAATGGGTTTTGCCGCGCGGCCGGATGTCCGGCCGCTGCTCGATTCTATTCTCGTTGGTGATTGCCTCGACGAGCTCAAGAAGCTCCCGGCGAAATCGATCGACGTGGTGTTCGCCGATCCCCCCTATAATCTGCAATTGCAGGGCGAGCTCTATCGGCCGGACCAGAGCAAGGTCGATGCCGTCGATGACGCATGGGACCGCTTCCGCGATTTTGCAAGCTATGACGCCTTCACCAAGGCATGGATTGGCGAATGCCGCCGGGTGCTCAAGGACAACGGGACGCTGTGGGTGATCGGCTCCTATCACAACATCTTCCGCGTCGGGACGATCATACAGGATCTGGGATTCTGGCTGTTGAACGACGTGATCTGGCGCAAGACCAATCCCATGCCGAACTTCCGCGGCAAGCGTTTCACCAATGCGCATGAGACACTGATCTGGGCCGCGAAGAGCGCGGATCAGAAGTCGTATACGTTCAATTACGAAGCAATGAAGGCGTTGAACGAGGAACTGCAGATGCGGTCCGACTGGCTGCTCGGGATCTGCAACGGGCATGAACGGCTGAAGGGCTCGAACGGCGAGAAGCTGCATCCCACGCAGAAGCCGGAGGCGCTCCTGCATCGGGTGCTGATCGCATCCACAAATCCGGGCGACATCGTGCTCGATCCGTTTTTCGGCACGGGCACAACCGGTGTCGCGGCTAAGCGGCTCGGCCGGCATTTCATCGGCATCGAGCGGGATCGGGCCTATGTGACGGGAGCGCTGGAGCGGCTGGCGCAGACCACGCGGCTGGAGGACGAGCTGATCAGGGTATCGACAGGCAAGCGCTCGGAACCGCGGATCCCCTTCGGCGCGCTCATCGAGCGCGGCCTATTGAGGACCGGCGAGATTCTCTATGACCCGGCGGGGCGCACAGCGGCAAAAATCAGGGCCGACGGATCGCTCGTCTGCAAGGATGCAACAGGATCCATTCACAAGATCGG
>DATFOT010000278.1:0-3356 GCA_035265265.1 Aestuariivirgaceae bacterium
CATTTACGTCGAGAAGGCCTCGAAAATCGCGCGGGAACATTATCTCTCCTGCCTTGTCGACCGGGCGACATCGCGGGTGACCTTCATTGCCTCAAAAGAAGGCGGCGTCGATATCGAGGAGGTGGCACGCGAGACACCGGAGAAGATCGCCACGGTCGCTGTCGGGCCAGCGGGCTACAGCGGCTATGTCGGACGGCGGCTTGCCTCAGCTCTGAAGCTTGAGGGAGAGCAAGCCAAGCAATGCAGCAGGCTTGCCGAGCAGCTCTACCGGGCGTTCCTGGCCAAGGATATGAGCCTTCTCGAAATCAATCCCCTGATCGTCACGGCAGAGGGGCAGATCCTGTGCCTCGATGCGAAGATCAATTTCGACGATAATGCGCTGTTCCGCCATCCGGATATCGCAGCGCTGAGGGATGAGAGCGAAGAAGATCCGCGCGAGCGCGAAGCCCATGAGCATGATCTCTCCTATGTGGCGCTCGACGGCAATATCGGCTGCATGGTGAACGGTGCGGGGCTGGCCATGGCAACCATGGACATCATCAAGCTCTATGGAGCAGAGCCCGCTAATTTCCTCGATGTCGGCGGGGGTGCATCGAAGGAGAAAGTGGCCGCGGCCTTCAAGATCATCACGGCGGATACGCGAGTGAAGGGAATATTGGTAAATATTTTCGGAGGCATCATGCGCTGCGACACGATCGCAGAAGGGGTGATCGCGGCGGTGAAGGAGGTTGGGCTCAAGGTGCCGCTGGTCGTCAGGCTCGAAGGCACGAATGCCGATCTCGGGCGCGCGATGCTGACCCAATCCGGGCTCGATGTCACTGCCGCGCAGGACCTCGACGATGCGGCGGAAAAGATCGTATCGGCTGTCGGGAAAGGGCGCTGATGGCGATATTGGTCGGCAAAAAGACCGAAGTGATCTGCCAGGGCATCACCGGTGCCCAGGGAAGCTTCCACACGGAGCAGGCAATCGCCTATGGCACGCAGATGGTCGGCGGGGTGACGCCCGGCAAGGGCGGCAGCACGCATCTCGGCCTGCCGGTGTTCGACACGGTGGCCGAAGCGCGCAAAGCCACCGGGGCAGAAGCAACCGCGATCTATGTGCCGCCGGCCTTTGCGGCGGACGCGATCATGGAGGCCATCGATGCGGAGATACCGCTCGCCGTGTGCATCACCGAGGGCATTCCAGTACTCGACATGGTGCGGGTGAAACAGGCGCTCGCCAGCTCCACGACGCGGCTCGTCGGCCCGAATTGCCCCGGCGTGCTGACGCCGAAGGAATGCAAAATCGGCATTATGCCGGGGAATATCTTCAAGAAGGGGTCGGTCGGCATTGTTTCGCGCTCCGGTACGCTTACCTATGAGGCAGTGTTTCAAACGACACAGGAAGGACTTGGCCAGAGCACGGCGGTCGGCATCGGCGGCGACCCTGTGAAGGGCATGGAATTCATCGACGTGCTCGAGATGTTCCTGGCCGACGACGAGACCTCGTCGATCATCATGATCGGAGAGATCGGCGGAACGGCGGAGGAAGATGCGGCAGAGTTCATCCGCCGGTCAAAGCGCAAAAAACCGATGGCCGGATTCATCGCCGGGCGAACGGCGCCGCCGGGGCGCCGCATGGGGCATGCGGGCGCGATCATCTCCGGGGGCAAGGGCGATGCGGAATCGAAGATCGAGGCCATGCGGCGGGCGGGAATCGCCGTGGCCGAATCGCCCGCCAAGCTCGGGCTAACCCTGAAAAAGATATTGAAGGGGCACACGCCGTTAGGGCGGTGAGGACGTAATGGCGAAGAGCGAACTCAACAGTCAATTCGAGCAGACCTCGTTCCTGTGGGGCGGCAATGCGCCGTTCATCGAGCAGCTTTACGCGCGGTTCCTGGATCAACCGGAGACCGTCGACCCGCAGTGGCGGGCATTCTTCGCCAGCCTGGAGGAAGACCCGGCACGGGGCGTCGCGTTCTCACAAAACGCGCCATGGCAGCGCGATCAAGGCGTGCTCACCGGCAATGGCGAAATGGTTTCGGCGCTCGACGGCAATTGGGAGCACGAACGGCCGAACCCAGAGGCAGCACAGCGGGTGGAAGCCAGGCCGCGCGAGAGCGGAGCGACAACAAGCGGCATCGAGGTGCGGCGGCAGACGCTCGATTCCATCCGGGCCCTGATGATCATCCGGGCCTACCGGATGCGCGGCCACCTGGCAGCCGATCTCGATCCGCTGCGGCTGCGCAAACCGGAGCCGCAGCCGGAACTCGATCCCGCCAGCTACGGCTTCGGGCCTGACGACCTCGAGCGGCCGATCTTCATCGACAATGTGCTCGGCCTTGAATCGGGAACAATGCGGCAGATCATCGACATTTTGCGGCGGACCTATTGCTCCACGCTCGGGGTGGAGTTCATGCATATTTCCGATCCGCAGCAGAAAGCGTGGATCCAGGAGCGCATCGAGGGCCCCGGCAAGACCATCTCGTTCACCCCGGAAGGCAAGCGCGCGATCCTGAACAAGCTGATCGAGACCGAGGGTTTCGAACAATTTCTCAACGTCAAATACACCGGCACCAAGCGCTTCGGCATCGACGGCGGAGAATCGATGGTGCCCGCGCTCGAACAGATCATCAAGCGCGGCGGAGCGCTCGGTGTCGGGGAAATCGTTTTCGGCATGGCGCATCGCGGACGGCTCAATGTGCTCGCCAATGTCATGGACAAGCCGTTCAGCGCTATCTTCCACGAGTTCAAGGGCGGCTCGATCAACCCGGAGGACGTGGAAGGCTCGGGCGATGTCAAATATCACCTCGGCTCGTCCTCCGACCGGGTGTTCGATGACAACAAGGTGCATCTTTCGCTCACCGCCAACCCCTCGCATCTCGAGATCGTCGACCCGGTGGTGCTGGGCAAGGCGCGGGCAAAGCAGGACCAGCGCAATGATGAGAAGCGCACGAGCGTCATGCCGCTCCTGATCCACGGCGATGCGGCTTTCGCCGGGCAGGGGGTGGTGGCGGAATGCTTCGGGCTTTCGGGCTTGCGGGGCCATCGCTCCGGCGGCTCGGTGCATTTCATCGTGAACAACCAGATCGGCTTCACCACCAGCCCGCATTTCGCCCGGTCTTCGCCCTATCCGAGCGATGTGGCGAAAATGATCGAGGCGCCGATCTTCCATGCCAATGGCGACGATCCGGAGGCGGTGGTCTATGCGGCGAAGATCGCCACGGAGTTCCGGCAGAAGTTCCGCAAGCCCGTGGTGATCGACATGTTCTGCTACCGGCGGTTCGGACATAATGAGACCGACGAGCCGGCGTTTACGCAGCCCGCCATGTACAAGCGCATCGCGCAGCATCCAACGGTCGTCGAGCTCTACTCCA
>DATFOT010000279.1:0-5853 GCA_035265265.1 Aestuariivirgaceae bacterium
CCGCTGCATCCTTGCGCGTTACCAGATCGGTATCGCACGCCCGCGCTACGGCATAGACATAGGCTCTCGACGTCGCCATGGCCGTATACATATCGGCGAGCTTGCCCTGCATCAGTTGGAAGCTTCCGATTGGTTGGCCAAACTGCTTGCGCTCGTGAACATAGGGAAGCACCAGGTCGAATGCCGCCTGCATCAGCCCCAGCGGTCCGGCCGCGAGGACCGCACGTTCGAAATCGAGGCCTGACATCAGCACTTCGACTCCCTTGCCTTCCTCTCCAAGCATGTTCTCGGCAGGAACCTCGCAATCGGTGAAAACCAGCTCCCCGGTTTCCGATCCACGCATGCCGAGCTTGTCCAGTTTCCTGGCGACGCTGTAGCCCCTGAATTCTTTTTCGATGATGAAGGCGCTGATCCCTTTCGGCCCCGCCGCCGGGTCCGTCTTTGCATAGACGACGATGACATCGGCAACGGGTCCATTGGTGATCCAGAATTTGCTGCCGTTCAGCACATATCTGTCGCCTTTGCGATCTGCCCTGAGCCGCATTGACACCACGTCCGAGCCTGCTTGCGGCTCCGACATTGCCAGAGCTCCCACATGTTCGCCCGAAATCAGCTTCGGCAGGTGCCGCCGCTTCTGCTCGCCCCGGCCATGGCGGCGGATCTGATTGACGCACAAATTGGAATGCGCGCCATAGGAAAGGCCGACCGATCCCGAAGCGCGCGAAATCTCCTCCATGGCGACGCAATGTTCGACATAGCCGAGCCCCGCCCCGCCGTCCTCTTCCTCGACAGTGATGCCAAGCACGCCAAGGCTTCCGAGCTTCGGCCAAAGCTGGCGCGGAAACTGGTCGCTCCGGTCGATGTCATTGGCGAGTGGAGCAATTTCATTCACGGCAAAGCTTCTCACGCTCTCGCGAATGGCATCGGCAGTATCGCCGAGCCCGAGATCAAGGCTGCGGTAGTCGTTTCTGGGCATCTTTAGATTCCTGGCTCGCTCGAACGGGCGCCGTGTGATCCTGGCGTGATACCGTTTGCTTCCAAAGACCTCACCGGGTCAAGCTCGATAGCCATTGAAGCCGGCACAATGATCGACCACCGCTTCGAAATGTGAAACAATCTGCTTAAACTGAAGGAGGTTCGCATGAATACAGCTATCCAACCCGTACCCTTGGCTGACGGCGGCGTTCGGCGCGTGCAGGATTTTGAATCCCCCGCAGCCGTCCCGGTCCTGTCGACGCAGCTTCTGGTCACCGCCGAAGGTGAACTGAATCAGGAGCTTAACCGGTTCCTGTTTGATCCTCCCTCCAATCCCAACCTTCTGAAAGGCAAGAAGATTGCCATTTGCTGCACCAATGGTGTCGAGGAAGTGGAGATTATCGGCTCATACCGCTGGCTCAGCGAGCATGGCGCAACGGTTCATATCGTCGCCCCGAGGGCCGGACAGCTTCCGCCGAGCTACGGCGTCCGCATGCCGCCTATTGCCGAGACTCATGTGCTCGCCATCCGCTTGATGGAAAATGCGGGCTGGCTCAAGATCGATCAATATCTCGAAACCGCCGAAGCCGCCGATTATGATGCTGTCATCGTGCCGGGGGGCTGCTGGAATCCCGATTTCCTTCGTGCCGACAAGAATGCCCATCGTTTCCTTCAAGCCATTCACAAGGCGGGAAAGCCCGTGTGCGGCATCTGCCATGGACCATGGGTGCTGATCAACGCCGGTCTACTCAAGGGACGCAAGGCGACAGCCGTTTGGAACATCCACATCGATCTTGAAAATGCCGGGGCCGAAGTCCGCGACGAGCCCGTTGTCGTCGACGGCAATCTCATCACCGCACGCTTCCCCTATGATTTGCCGCGGATGGTGAATGCCCTGGTGAAACAGCTCGTGGCCTGATTGGTCTAACGCAGCTCGGATCGCGATTTGAATCCTTTCTCCCCGGTCAGGCTTTTCGCCCTCCGAATGAAGGAGAGGTGGGAGGCTGGCCCTCCTAGGTGCCTTCGCGCAGAACCCCACCCTGTCTTCGCTTCACTCAGACATCCCTCCCCACAAGGGGGAGCGAAAAAATACCCGGTGGTGGGGTCCGGCCATGACAATATAGGTCTGCGCGATTTTTTCAGGGCGCTCCGACGAACAGCCGGCCATAGAGATAGGCCGAAAGCAATGCGATGCCGAGCACGACGACGAAGATCGCCGCGACGATCAGTGCTGCGGTGAGGACGGCCCTGGCCTGCACGCCAGGCTCGCACAGCGGCAGGAGATTATTGGCAAGCCCGGCCAGCACGACCATCGCGCAGCCGACGCCGAATAGGGCCAGGCTGATCGGCTGAAAAATCAGCACGAGCGCCACCACGCCGATGCCGATGATGAAATACTCGAGCCGTGTCGCGGCAGCAGCCGACATGCCCTCCCCTTCTCCCACATCGCTCATGTTCTCACCGCCCTGCCCGTCTCGTCGAAAATATGTGTCTGCCGGGGATCCGGCCGCAGGTGCAGGGTTTCACCGATGCGAATCCTGACGTCGCGCTGCACCACCACTCGGATCTCGTGACCGGCTTCGCCCCGTGCATGGATCAGCGTTTCGGCTCCCATAGGCTCGATCAGCTCGGCAGCGGCTGCGATGGTATCCGCTCCCGCTGCATCCTTCGGGGCGAGCGCCCTTGGGCGAATACCGACTGTAACCCGCGACGGCTTCAGGCTTTTCACCGCCGGATCGACGTCGATCGCGATGGACTTGGTGTTGAAGTCGAGATTGGCCTTCTTGCCCTGCATGCCTTTGAAGTCGACCTCCATGAGATTCATCTGCGGCGTGCCGATGAAACTCGCGACGAAAACATTCGCCGGCCGGGCAAAGACCTCATGCGGCGTCGAAATCTGTTCGATGACCCCATCCCGCATGATGGCGATGCGATCCGCCATCGTCAGGGCTTCGAGTTGATCATGCGTGACGATCACCGTCGCTTTCGACAAGCCCGAAAGCACCGCCTTGATCTGTCCGCGCATCGATTGCCGCAGTTCCACATCAAGCCTGCTCAGCGGCTCATCGAACAGAAAGCAATTCGGATCGCGAATGATTGCCCGCGCCACCGCAACCCGCTGTTTCTCGCCTTCCGAGATTTGTCCCGGCAGCCGCTCGAGGATTCCGTCGAGATGCAAAAGCCTTGCCACCTTTTTAACGCGCCTGGCGATCTCTTCATTGCCGAGCCGCTCATGATGCAGGGGAAAAGCCATATTGCCGCCGACCGAAAGTGCCGGATAGAGGGCATAGAATTGAAATACCATCGCAATGTCGCGGCGTTCCGGCGGCAGGTCGTTCATGCGTTTTCCGGCGACGATCACGTCGCCTGCCGTGGTCTGCTCGAGCCCGGCTATCATTCGCAAGGTGGTGGTTTTCCCGCATCCTGATGGTCCCAGCAGGCACACGACCTCTCCTGCCGCGACTGACAAATCGACCTCCTTCACCGCCGTGAAGGCGCCGAAGGTCTTGGTGATTCTTTTCAGCTCGATCGTCGACACTGGATTCGTGATTACCTCTTGATCGTGCCAAAGGTTACGCCGCGAAGCAGATGATTTTGCAGGAAGAACACCACGAGTATCACCGGTATCAAGAACAACGTTTCGATTGCCGCCAACAGTCCCCAGCGCACGCCGATATCGCCGCCGATCGTCTGCGCCATGGCAACGGGAACGGTCCGCGTTTCCACTCCGCTCAGCAGCAGGGCGAACAGATATTCGTTCCAGGTCAGGATCAGGCCGAAAACCGCTGTTGCAGCGAGACCCGCGATCACTTGTGGCAGGCATATCTTGAAGAACACGCGCGTGTCGGAAGAACCGTCGATACGGGCGGCATCCTCGACATCGAGCGACAGCTCGTCGAAGAAGCTTTTCATCATCCATATGGTGAAGGGCAGGTTGAAGGCGGTGTAAAGCGCAATGATCCCGAGATAGCTGCCCGCCAGCCCCGATACCCGAAACATCAAGATGACCGGGATGATGACCACGATTGCCGGCAGCATTCGCGTCGTCAAAATGATGAAAAGATAGGTGTCGTTGCCCTTGAGCGGATAGCGCGAGAACCCGAATGCCGCCAGCGTGCCGATGACCAGTGCAAGGAACACGCTCGTGCCGGCGATGAAGATCGAGTTGAAGAAATAGAGATCGAAATTCGTCGCCTGCGCGTCGGCGCCGGCGGAATATGGCCGGCTGAACACGCCGACGAAATTCTCCAGTGTCGGCGTGAAGATGAATTTCGGAGGTATGGCCAGCGCATCATGATGGGACTTAAACGCCGTCATGATGATCCATAACACCGGAAAGAAATAAATGAGGCTGACGATCGTCGCCACCGCAGTTCGTCCCCAGCCTGCCTCGCTGACCCCGGAGGGCCGCCGAAAACCGAGACGCTCGGAAAGCCGCATATGAGAAGCTGCCGCCACCGCCTTCACGCCTCCTTGGCCCGCCGGTTGGCGAGATAAAGATACAGATTCGTCAGCACAATGACGATGAACAGAAGGATATACGACATCGCCGTGGAATCGCTTGTCTTGTTGAACTGGATTGCCTGCCGGTACACATAGATGGCGATTGTCTCCGTCGAGGTGCCCGGTCCGCCCTCTGTCAGAAGAAAGACGATGTCGAACAGTTTGAAAGCCTCGATCGTCCTGAACAGCAGCGCCAGCATCAACAGTCCGCGGATATAGGGGAACGTGATCGACCAGAAGCGCCGCCATCCGGAAACCCGGTCTATGGCCGCCGCTTCATACAGATATTTCGGCACGCTGACCAAGCCGGCAAGCACCAGCAGCATCACGAACGGCGACCACATCCACGCATCGGCAAATACGATCCCGGCCATTGCCCCTTGCGTGCTCGACAAGAGGATATAAGCCTCGCCGGTGAACAGCCTGATGAACTGGCTCAGCAGGCCGAACGTCGGCTCGTAATAGTAGCGGAAGAACGCGCCGACCGCGACGAACGACAGCATCATCGGCGTGAGCACCAATATGAGAAGATATCGCCGGAGCGGAAACTGCTTGGCAAACAGCATTGCCAGCAGAAACCCGGTCACCATCTGCACGATCACGGTGATGACGGCAAGAACGGCGGTGGTGTGCAAATGCTGCCAAACAACCGGATCGGTGACGATCTTTTCGTAATTGTCCAATCCGACGAACACCGGCGGGCGCATGCGATTTGCGCGATAGGCGAAGAAGGAAAGCCCGAGCGACCACAGCAGCGGGAAGATATTCATGATGAATAGGAGCGCGATTGCCGGGGCGACCAGAAGCCCGCCCTTGTAGCGCCCCCAGGCATTGACCACCAGGCTAAGGGCAAAAAGCGCCCACATCGCTCCCGAAACCCAGAAGGAAACCGCTGGCGGAAGGAGCGGTATCGCAACCAGCATGACGATGATCGCAAGGGCAAGGGCGAGCACCCAATTACTAGGGCGAAGCTCGGCGAAGCGCGCAAGCGACAGGGGCGAGGTGGGATGGACTTGCGTCATGGCTGGGGTTGTCGAGCCGCCTCAGTTGGCAAAAATGTCCGCGCGCCGGTTTTCCGGCGCACGGACTTCGTATCGTACTTCGCTACTCCTGGATATGGCCGGCTTCCTTCAGGAGCTTCTCCTGGAAGGCAGCAATATTGTCCAAGGTGGTCTTGGCATCCTGTTTGCCGGTGATCGCCAAATCGTACTGCTCCTGGCCCTGCACGAGCAGCTCGAAGAACTCCGGAATGTGCCAGGTGTCCTTCTGCCATTCGAGCCCGGGCGCCCAGGTGCGGTTCCACGGACGGTAGGTCAGGTATTTGGGATCGGTGTAGACGGACTTCATTGCGCTTTGCCCGCCCGCCGCCGCGAA
>DATFOT010000280.1:0-5127 GCA_035265265.1 Aestuariivirgaceae bacterium
GGCGTGAACAGCCATTTGGGCGGAGTGGCGAGAAGGTCGGTCTGCGTCTTGAAGCTGCTGGACAGCATCCAGTAAAACGGAAAAAGGGTCACCAGGACGACGACGATAAGCCCAGCCACATGGAGGCTGCGGCCGATTGTCCATCTCATGACTCGATCTCCCTGTAGATGAGCCGGATGTAAAGCCGGCTCAGGATGATCGTGAGGATCATGAGGACGACCGCCTGCGCCGAAGCCAGACCCATGTCGAAAACCTTGAACCCGACACGCTGAATGTAGACGGAAATGAGATCGGTCGCGGCACCCGGGCCGCCGCGGGTCATGACGAAGACCATGTCGAACAGCTTCAGCACATCGGCCGAGCGCAGGATGAGAAGCGCCGTCAGGCCCGGCAGCAAATAAGGCGCCTGCACGCGCTTGAGCAGCTGCCATTTGCTCGATGTCTCGAGGCGGGCGGCTTCTTCGATCTCCACCGGCACCATCGAAAGCCCGGCAAGAAAGATGAGTGCACAGAAGGGTGTCCATTGCCACACGTCCATGGCGGCAACGGCGGCGAAGGCGCCCCTCGGGGAGCCAAGCCAATCGATGCTGCCGAAGCCGAGCCACGACAGCAGCGCGTTGGCGACGCCGAAATCGCGGTTGAACATGAGCCGGCCGATCAGGCCAACGACTGCATAGGTCGTGGCAAGCGGCACCACGAGGGAAACCCGGGCAATGGAACGCATGAATCCGGCGCCGGGCTGATGGAGCAGAAGCGCGATGGCAATGCCAATAAGCAGCTGGCAGGGCATTACGACCAGGAAGAACTTTAAGGTCAGCAGCAGGGAGTCGCGGAAGGTGCTGTCGAACAGCAAAGTCTGGTAGTTCTCCAGCCCAACGAAGGGAAAGCCGCTGCGCGGGCGTGTAAGCTGATATTCACGAAACGACGTCACGAGCGCGAAGAGGGTTGGATAGATGCCGATAGCAAGGAGGGCAACAACGGCGGGCGCCAAAAACCAGAACGGAGTCCAGGCGTTGTAGCCGGGATCGAGTTTCCTGGTCGGTTTCGTCATGCCTGCAGGCTATTCGAGATTTGTATGATTGTTTCTCATCTGTTCAGGGGTGATGCCGAGCCTGTCGCGCAGTCTCAGAATCATAACCTCAAACAGAATATATTGCGCGCCCTCGAACAGCGACCCCATGGGAAGCACCGACACTTGTGCAATTTGATCATCGGCCATGGTCTGGGCGGGCAGGGGCAGGACCAAATCGGCCATCTCGGCGCATTTTCCCTTGGGCTGCGCCGTGACGAGGAGCGTCTTGGCACCTGCTTGCCTGGCAACGTCCATGAGGCCCGCCACCGTCGAGAAATAACCCGGCCCGCTGGAGACCAGCAGCAGATCCCCTTTGCCGATCCGCGGCGTCGTCATGTCACCGACGACGGAAGCCTTCAAACCCAGATGGAAGAGCCGCATGGCGAAGCCTTTCACCTGGAGGCCTTCACGCCCGACGCCATAGGCTGCAATACGCCCGACCGTGGCGATCATGTCGATGGCGGCATCAACCTTCGTGTCGTCGATCTGATGAAAGACCTCGCCGATCTCCGCCAAGGCCGTCTGATAGAGGCTCGCCACGTCAAAGGCCTCCCGTTCGCCATGGGAGAAGAGAGAGCCGCAAATGCGGCCCTCTCCTAGATTAGCCTATTGCAACAGTTCCTTCTTGCCGTCGTAATAACCTTCCTTCTGAAGGATTGCCTCCATGCGGGTTCCGATTTCCTTTGCACTTTCCTCGGTGGAGACCTCGCCCAGCATCATCTTGGTGCCGAACTCGGCAATGATTTCCGAGATTGCGGGCCACGCCGGGAATCTCGGACGGAACTCCGGAACGCCCTTCTGCCAGGATGCGACCATAGGTTCGACGAATTTGTACTTCGCCTTGATGTCGGGCTGCTCATAAATCGACATGCGCCCGGAGACGCCGCCCGCCTCCACATAGGCGCGCGCGATCTCTTCCGAAGTCGCCCATTGGATGAACAGCCAGGATGCCTTCTGCTGTTCAGGCGAAGCCTGCGATGTCACGGCGAGCGAGAACCCGCCAAGCGCCGGCAAGCGCCCGGCCGGTCCCGCGGGCTCGGGCGCCACTCCCAGGCAGTCGCCGAGTTTCGATGAGCTGGGATCGGTGAGCGTGCCGTAGAAGGCCGACCATTCGGTGATCATGGCGACCTGGTTTTGGGCAAGCGCGTTGACCGCCTCCGCATGGTCGTAGCTTACGATGCCCGGCGGCATGTATTTCATAAGATCCTGCCGGAATTTGAGGCCGGCCTGGCTCTCCGGGCTCAGCAGATTCGACTTGAAGTCCTTGGTCAGGAGTGATCCCCCGAATGGCCATAGCACCCGCATGAAGCTGTCGGCCGACTGCGTTTCGCCGCGCAGCGACTGCAGCGCGAAGGCATACTCGTTCTTGTCCGGATGATTGAGCTTGGGCGCATAGACGTTGAGCAGCTCGTCCCAGGTCTGCGGCGGTTTGTCAAAACCGGCATCCTTGAGCTTGCAGGAATTGTAGAACAGCAGGCCTGAATAATTATCGAAGGGAAGTCCGTAAACCTTGCCGCCCCATGAACCGAAGGCGTCGAGGAGCAACGGGAAGAACCCTTCGAGTTTCAGATTAGGATCGGTGATCGAGGCATCCTTGGTGAATTGCTCAATCGGCACGATCCAATTATTCTCGGCGAACTCGCCGATCCACACCAGATCGACGAGCGCCATGGTCAGATCGCCGCCCGAAGTGAAGTTGAGGACCTGTTTCTCGCGGGTGTTTTCGTAAGGGACGATCTCGTATTTCACCTTCATGCCCGTCTTCTTTTCGAACTCGGGCAGAAGCTTGATGATGGCCCGATATCCCGGCCGATCAAGAAAGATGACGCTGAGTTCAGCGCCTTTAAGCGGAGCCGCGGCAGTCTCGAGCCAATCGGCCATGGCTTTTGTGGGTAAGCTCGCCGACCCCGCAAGAAGGGCAAGCGAACAGATGGCTGCATAAAGTAGTTTTCTCAATTCATCCTCCCATTTGACATTGATTATTGGCGGTTTGACTTGGGAGGGACAAATCTAAATCGGAACGTACTGAAGTAAAGATCAAAGTTTCTCTGACACTGCCTAATCTTCGCGTTAAACGCAGCCTCGATTACGGGATGAGGGTCACTTTGATGGACTGCGTGCCGTCGCCGACCAGCGCGATGCCGTTCTGGAATTGGCTGAGCGGCAGCTTATGAGTGACGATGCGGTCCATCGGCAGGCGACCTTCCGCAATCATCCGGATGGCGACCGGGTAGCAATAGGGTCCGAGATGCGAGCCATGGACATTTAGCTCCTTGGTGTCGCCAATGATCGTCCAATCGACAGTCACCGGCTCGCGCATGACGCTGAATTCGACGAAGGTGCCGAGCGCACGAACCATGCGCAGCCCATTCTCGACGGCTGAGGGATGCCCAGTCGCTTCGATATAGACATCGCAGCCGTAACCATCGGTCAGCTTCAGCACCTCGTCGACGACGTCGACATTGCCCGGATTGAGGCCGAGGTCGGCGCCGCATAGCTTCGCCGTTTCGAGCCGCGCGTCGCTGAAGTCCACGCTGATGAGCAGCCGTGGGCTTTTCATGCGTGCCGCCGCCACCATGCCGAGGCCGAGCGGTCCAGCTCCGGCGATCACCACCACATCCTGGAACTTGATCTCACCGCGCTCGACGGCGTGGATGGAGCAGGCGAGCGGCTCAATGAAGGCGGCATGCTCGATCGGAATCGATTTCGGCACATGATAATTGAGCGAGCCAGCGGGAAACAGCATGTACTCTGCCATAGCTCCGAAGGTTCGCTGCCGGAAGCCGTAGATATCGTGGACACGGCACATCCAATACTGGCCGTTCAGGCAATAACGGCAATTCCAGCAGGGAACGATCTGCTCCGAGACGGCGCGGTCGCCGATGGCGAGGCCGTATTTCTCGCCGGCGTCAGCTCCGAGGGCCACGACCTCACCGACGAATTCATGGCCGGGAGTAACTGGAGGCTGGCAGTATCCCTTGCGATGATTGTCGCCCCAGAACAGCGGCGCGCCCTGATAACATTTGAGATCGCTTGCACAAATGCCGACAGAGCCCACCCGAATGACGACTTCTCCCGGTCCGGGTTGAGGCACAGTGCGCTCTTCGAGACGGTAATCCCCCGGTCCGTGACACACGACCGCCTGCATGGTCTTGGGGAGCGTCACCTGCGGCTCTGCGATGTTCATGCGGTTCATCCTAGGGCAGATTGTGCCGATGGTGAAGACCGGCATTTCTGCGGGAGCTTGACCACTCCCGGCTTTGAGGCGAGTATTTGAGCATACTTGGTAACGGGGAGCACGAGAGTTCGATCCTCTCCAACAGGATAATCAAACCCTCCGAAATCAAAGCGAATAATTCTTGATTGTTTCTATATTCGGCACGCCGATGCGGAACAGAGCAGGAATTTGCAAGCCGATCCGGGGGGAATCCGGGAAGTAACGTTCGGCAACCGTTCCCACGCGGAGTGGTGTCCGCCGGCGGTGATAATGGAAATGGACAGCGCTTCGTTCATACAACGCCCAAGCCTGTACCGCAAGCGGCGGACCTTCATGAACGCGCTCGTGACGTATCCCGAGCCGGGAAAGTCAATCCTTTGCTCGACAGCGACAAGGCTAGAGAAGTCGTGGCGGCGGACCTCGACATGGCTACCACGCAAGTTCACGTCGTTATAGACGCTGCCAAGGCTGATCAAATCCTCGCCGCTGCCGTGACGGCTGGCGCGCAGTTACCAGCTACCCTGGTTGACGCGCCACGGCGCAAAACGAGAGCCAGCATCGCCTTGCTGTCGGATGAGGATCGACGGGTCACGTGCCTTGTGCTTGCGGCCCACTCCGTGGCCAAGCTTTAACTGCTTGGGAGCTCAATCCAGAAAACGCTGTATAGACCGGATCGCTCCTCCGCTACCAAAACTCAACGTGTTGGGAGAATTTTCGCGGCGCGAGTGGTAGGACCATCCGGCCATGGAGGGAGCCTTAGCGGGGTTGACCAAACAAGTCGAGGCGCTGCTCAGGCCACAGCCCCCGCAAGAGTCTGCCTTCTGTTCTCCCTCAGCAT
>DATFOT010000281.1:0-3798 GCA_035265265.1 Aestuariivirgaceae bacterium
CGCCTCCGGGTGAAGGAGAGGTGGGAGGCTGGCCCTCCTAGGTGCCTACTTCAAAGAGTAGGACTGGTGCCCACTTCCATTAATTTCGAGAATTAACTGAGTGGGACTGGTGCCCTCTCTTTTGGGAGAGGGCGGATATGCGGAGGCCCGACAGCGCTCCCACCGCCATCCGTACCTGCCAAGACGCGCTATCCAAGGGCGGCTTGGGACAGACGGCAGCTGCTCCACGTATCAACACGAAGAGGTGAGGCTTCGCGATGACCGCCTCCTTCTTGGAGCAGATGCTGACCATATACACACATCTAGGAATGTTGTCAAGCAGGAAAGTTTTCCTTCTTCCCTTGTGGGAGGAGGGGAGGGTGAGGGGGTACCCCTCATCCCGGCTCGATGCTGCAACGCATCTCGCCACCTTCTCCTCAGGGGGAGAAGGAAAAAAGCTGGATTTTGGCTTTCGACGAAATGAGGATGGAGGAAACCTGCGATTGGAGTTCTAGCGGTCGTTGCGGCTCAGAAAGCTCATGACGAGGGGCACGAACCATGGGTTGCCCCAATAAAGTGGATGTGAAGGAAGGGGGCGCTCGGCGAAAACACTTTGCGGCTCGTTCGAGCCGAGGATCTTCCCCGCGCTGCGGATGCCGAACCAGGTACCCATGGGGATCCCGGCAAAGCAGTAGCCGAGAGCGTAATGAATGCCTTCATGCGTTCCCATGTGCGGATAGAGATCGAAGGTTCCCGCACAGCGGCCGGTCCATACATGATCGATCCTGGTTGCGGCAAGTTCCGGAAAAATGCGGGTGAGCCGCGTGTAAAGCCTCGCCGCCATGAGGCGGAGATCGGTCACGCGGGGGCCGGTCAGCCCGCCGAAATTGATGCGGGTCGGATCATCGGGCGTTCGGCGGATGAAATCGACATTGAAGTTCCAGTCGATATACGTGCGATCGGCCGGCAGGAGCTTCGCGATCAGCGCGGGGTCCAGACTTTCCGTCGTCATCATATAGGCATCGAAGGGGATCACCCGCTTTTTGAGCCATGGAATCAAAGTGCCGGTATAGCCATTGGTCGCAACCAGAACATCGCGTGCCGCGAGACGGCCCGATGGCGTCGATAGCTCAAACTGGCTTCCGTCGCGCAGGATGGCGGTAACGGGAGTAAAAGCTTTTACCGCTACGCCCAAGGAGGGAGCATGGCTGAGCAATCCTTTGTGGTAGAGACCGGGATGAAGACCGGCGAGATCGTCGATTTTCACGCCGCCATGATAAAGCTCGCTTCCTATCTCAGCCGACTGGTCCTGACGACGAACAGGGCTGTATGGTTCGCCGAGGTGTTCGGCACGAAGATCGAATTCGCGGAGCAGCGCCTCATACATGGCCGGGCTGGTTGCCATGAGAAAGCGGCCCTGGGGACGATAGAAGCAGTCGATGTTAAAGGCCTCGATTGTTTCCTTCACCGAGCGGAACGCCTGCATGAGCTCTTGATAAACGCGAAGCGCGTGGTTCAATCCGGAGGATTGCAAGAGCTCGCCGAACGTATGTTTGAGCGTTCGGCCGACGTAGCCGGCGTTGCGGGTGCTCGCTCCATGCCCGGGCTCCGCAGCATCGAAAACAACGACCGAGCGACCCGCACGCGCCAGATGAAGGGCGGCGGTGAGGCCGGTTATTCCCGATCCGATAATCGCCACGTCGGCTGCGCGAGGAAGGCTGCCCGTCGGCTCCGCCAGGTGCGGAGCGGCTCGCCACCAATAGGGCTCCAGGCGGCACTCCGGGGTCAATATGTCCTGGCGCTGCATCACGGCCGCCCGGCGCGGTCATGCTTCAGCCAGCGGAACAGCTCCTCCATGCGCGCAGCGAGGAGAGCCTTGCCATCGCGTTTGGTCCAATCATAGACACCGCGACCATTGGCAAGGCCGTTGGCGCCGCTTCTCACCAGCTCGGCAAGTTTTGCGGGCGGCTCGGGTGCCGTCTCCAGATCTGGCATCAGCGACTTTCCAAAGTGATACATGGTGTAGAGGCCGCCCATATCCGCCGACTCCAAGGGACCGGTGATGCCGACCCGGCGCCCGAAGCTCGTTCGCACCACCGTATCGATCGCTTCCGCGCTGGCGATGCCCCGAGCCCAGAGCGACCAGGCTTCACGGAGCATGGCGAACTGAAGACGATTGCCGATGAAGCCGGGAATTTCCTGGTCGACGAGCGCCGGCTCCTTGCCGGCATCACGCAGGACCTGACAGGTCCATGCGACGACATCGGCCGAGGTTTCAGGCCCACCGCATACTTCGACGAGCGGAATGAGCTGCGGCGGGTACCAGAAATGCGCTGCCAGCAGACGTTCGCGGTGTTGCACGCGATCAACGAGGGCACTGGCCGGCTGACCCGAAGAGGAGGCAAGCACGGCCGGGGGCGGGCACAGACGGTCGAGCCTGGCAAAGAGATCGCGCTTCAGATCGAGATCTTCCGTAACTGCTTCGATGATCAGATCGCAGCCGGTGGCGCGGTTGAGATCGGTCGTGAGTTCGATGCGGCCGAGGATTTCTTCTCTGGCAGATGCTTCAAGCAGCCCATGAACGGCAAATTCCTGGAGATTTGCCTCGATTTTCCTCAGGGCAGCGGAGAGGCTTGGCTCCGAACGGCCGATCAACCGGACGTCTCTTCCGGCCATCGCGAAGATTTGCGCCACACCATGGCCAATGATGCCGTTGCCGACCACAGCGACGGTCGAGCATTGCTGGGGAAGATTCATGAGGTAGCCCTACTTGGTTGAACAGAGGGAGCATAAGCCGCCGAAGGGCGGAGGTTCAATCCAAGTCATTCGATCTAAGTCATGGGAATGGTACCGGCGCGGAATGTCAGTTCCGCGCCGGCGCCTTAGAGGGTGGGTTTAGAACCTGCGGCCCAGGATATGAGAGAAATCGGTTGCCTGGTCGCGGTGCCGGCCTCCGATGGTCGCGGCCCACCAGCATGCGGCTGCTCCAACCGCCAGCGATGCAGCGGTGAGGAAGGTGATCAATACCCCAAATTTGCGGGCCCGCTCGGCAAGCCTTGCGGCTTCGGCGCGCGCCTGGCTTAAGCCGGTAACGGCGGCATCGACCCGGGCGGCGGCGTCGGCTTCGCTCAGCCCGGTCTCATCGCTGACCAGCCGCGCGAGATAGGCTCGATCGTCTTCGCTTAATTTGCTGTCCACGACCCGGCTCGCCAGAATGCGGCTTGCCGCTTCACGCGACTGCGTCGCATCGGCTGTGCGCATGGGCGCCGGGGCCGGAGCGGGTGCCGTCGCGGCTGGCGCAGCAGGGGCCGTCGTTTGTGCCGTTTCAGTGGTTGCCGCACCGGTCGTGGTCGTGGCAGCCGGATCGGTGGTTGCCGCACCAGTAGTCGTGGCAGCCGGATCGGTGGTTGTCGCAGCACCGGTCGTGGTCGTCGCCGGAGCCGTAGCCGCGGCCGTATCGGTGGTTGCCGGGGCAGCGCCGGCCTGGCCAGCTGCGGCCGGGGCAGGCCGGAAAAGCACGTCCGACCAGTAGCTCGCAGGATCGACCTGGCTGGCAAGTTCCTGTGCCGCACCGGCGCTCACTCCGGTCGCAACTCCGGCTGCGACGTCGGCGGTCTTACTGGCGGTCAATCCCGTGACCCAAGCTGCGATCATGGCACCGATCAGTGCGCTCAGGGCCCAAACCAGCAGCCCATGCGCGGCATCCCGAACTTCGACTTCATGCTCGCTGGCGTCGCCGATCCGGCGCCGCAGCCGGCCGGTGAGGTAAGCGCCGGCGATAAAGCTCGAGACGGAAACCCAGAGAACCCAAAGACCGAG
>DATFOT010000282.1:0-7087 GCA_035265265.1 Aestuariivirgaceae bacterium
GCGGTGAAAGGCCATCCCCTCCACATCGTAACATCGGACGCCTTCTCGCGGGAGAAGCTCGATCACATGAAAATCCTAGGCGCAAGGCTTCGGATTATTCAGAGCGACAGTGGGCGAATGACGGAAAAGCTGACGCGGGACATGATCGACGCTGCCCGGATTATCGCCGCGAAAACCGGTGGCTTCTGGACCGATCAGCTGAACAACACCGACCAGCTTGCTGCCTACCACAAGATGGCCGAGGAAATCTGGATCGCTACGAAGGGCCGCGTTGATGGTTTTGTCCAGAGCGTGGGCTCTGCGGCCTCACTGCGAGGAATCGCCGAAGCCCTGCGCCGATATGACGAGCATATTGAAATCATTGCTGTCGAGCCTTCCGAATCCCCGGTTCTGTCGGGCGGCCGGCCGGGCGGTCATAAGATCGACGGGATCGGGGCGGGATTCGTGGTCCCGCTCTGGCACGGCGGCATCGCCGATCGCATCGAGCAGGTTTCCACGAAGGAGGCGGTCGCCATGTCCCTGCGGCTGGCGCGCGAGGAAGGCCTTTTTGCGGGAACGTCAACCGGCGCCAACGTCATCGCCGCCTTGCGATTGGCCGAACACCTCGAGCCGGGCGCCATCATCGTCACAATCATGTGCGACACCGGCATGAAATATTTGAAGACCTACGCAGATGCAGTGCCTTAGCCTTGAAGCGCTGCGTTGCGGTCCCACGTCCCCGCACTAACCCCGGCCTCCCGCAGCACGTGTTTTCGCACTTTGCCGGTCGGCGTTTTGGGCAGTTCGGTCACAACCATGATGTAGCGCGGCACCATGAAGTGCGCCATGCGCGGTTCCAGAAAGCGAACGAGGGCTTCAGGCGAGATCGTTTGCCCGGGCCGCGGCACCACGGCCGCCATCACCTCTTCTTCGGTATCGGCCGATTTCACCGGAAAGACCGCGCATTCGAGAACGGCCGGAAACTGGCTGAGCACGCCCTCGACTTCCATCGACGAGATATTCTCCCCCCGCCTCCTGATGGTGTCCTTGAGCCGGTCGGTGAAATAGAACAGCCCCTCGCTGTCCTTGAAACCCGCATCGCCGGTGTGGAGCCACAAATTGCGCCACATCGCGCATGTCGCTTCAGGCTGTTGCCAATAGCCGAGCATTGTGATTGCCGGCGCTTTCGGCCGCACCGCGATTTGCCCGGTAATGCCGGGCGGCAGTTCTTCATCGGCCTCGTCAAGGATGAGCACGTCGAAAAGCTCCGACCGCACCCTCCCCACCACCTGGCTGTGACGAATATTCGAGCCCAATGGCATGACGATCGGCGCATTCGCCTCTGTCGATCCGTAAGCCGTTGCCACCTTTAGACCAAAACGCCGCGTGAAGGCGTCGAGATCGGCAAGCAGGGGACACATGAGCACCTTCTCGAGCGGATTATCCGCATCATCTAATTTTGGACTCTGCCGCTGCAGGAAATTCGCCATTGCGCCGAGGAGATAGGTCGCCGTCACGCCGAACTGCCTCACCTCGCTCCAGAAGTTCGTGGCGCTGAACTGGCGCGGGATGACCGCGGTGGCACCCTTGATTGCGGCTCCGTAGAGCACGCCCCATCTTCCACCGACGTGAAACAGCGGCAGGCCGGCAGTGTAGTAGATATCCGACGCGTTAACCTCTACCGCGCTGGCGCAGCCATTCGCGTACTCATAGGCATGCGCATGAGCCACCATCACCCCCTTCGATCTCCCGCTCGTGCCCGAGGTGTACATGATGGCTTTGAGGTCGTTCGGCCCAATGGCCATGCCCGGCGGGCGGTCGTCGTCGCTCACCATCGAGTCGAGATCGAGCAGCGTGGCCGGCAGCACCGGCGATGAATAACTGTCCTGGGCAGAAACGAAACACCGCTCGACCTTGCCGAGGCCGCTTCCGAGTTCCCTCAGCCGTTCGATATAGGCCGACGACACCAGCATGCTTGTTGCCCGGGAATCCTGGATGATGTGTGACAGAATATCGCCGCGATAGGCTGTGTTCACCGGAACCTCGATGACCCCGAGCTTGGCGCAGGCGAGCCATGACATGACGAGGTCGGGCCCGTCGGGAAGCATGACCAGAAGCGTCTCCCCAGCTTCGATCCCATGCGACCGCATGCCATTGGCGAAGCGATTGGAAAGGACATCCGCCTCCCTATAGGTGAAGACGCGATCCGGAAAAATCAGCCAAGGCTTGTCCGCAGAGTCCGCCACCCGCCGGCCAAGCACGTGAACCAGGCTGCGCTCCGATGCCTCCTCGGGTTTCACGGGGCCGCTCATCCCTTGCTGCTCCTTCCCATCCCCACTACCCTAATTGGGGGATGAGCCGAGATTAAGCGTTTTGTCGGCCACCCATTGACCACCCGGCGTTCTTGAGGAGCACGCAATGACATCAGCCATGAAGATCGAGCGCAAAGGCTCGGTCGCCTGGATCATTCTCGACCGGCCAAGGAAGCTGAATGCGATGACCATCGCCGCTTGGCAGGAGCTTGGCGAGCATCTCCGCGCGCTGAATGCCGACCTCTCGGTGCGCTGCGCCGTGATTGCCGGCGAGGGCCGCGCGTTTCTGGCCGGTCACGATATCGCCGAGATCAAGCAGCACTGCGACGAAATACAATTGGGCCGCGTCGGCGCGACAGAGCTTCGCGAATGGCAGAAGGCCCTGCAGGAGACCACGCGGCTGATTAGGCTTGCCCGCTTCCCCTTCATCGCCGCCGTTCAGGGTTACGCGGTCGGCGCCGGCTGCGAGCTGGTATTTGCCTGCGACCTTGTCGTCGCCGCACGCAATTCGCAATTTGGATTTCCCGAGGTGAACATCGGCGCGACGATCACTAATGGCGGCACCTTCTTCCTGCCTCGCAAGATCGGCATCGCCAAGGCAAGGGAACTTGCCTACACGGGCGAGTTCATAACGGCCGAAGAAGCGCACAGGATCGGCCTGGTGAACCGGCTCGTCGATGAAAGCGCTTTGCGTGCAGAGGCGCAGCGTCTGGCGGAGCGGATTGCCGGTCGCGCGCCCCTGGCGGTTCAGCTCCACAAGGTCATGCTCGACCGCGGCCTCGAAGCCTCGCTCGAAACGATGCTTCACTTCGAGACCGAGTGCATGATCCACGCCAATCTGTCCAGGGACTGCACTGAGGGCACCAAGGCATGGCTGGAGGGACGCGATCCGGAATTTACCGGCAGCTAGCCAGCATCACCGGGCCGCGGTCTTCCGCCGGATGCCGATCCGCCGCTCGGTCTCGGCCGGGCGCGGCAATTTTTCATGCTCGCTCTTCAATGCGGCAAGGCCTTGGAACATCTCCTGCGGCATTGCGGCGCCGGCCGGAGCCATGCCCGGCTCGCGGCGCATGTGCATGATGAGCGCCTCCTGGACCGCAACGAGATCCTTGCTGTCCGCCCTGTACATTCGCAAGAACATGTGCACCCGCTTTTCATCGACATCAAGCACCTGGCAGTCGACAAACAGTTCATCGCCGAGACTGCATTCCTGGTAAAAACCGGTTCTGGTTTCCAGCGTATAAATCGTACAATTGGTTCTTTCGCGATAGCTGGGATCGAGACCGAACCGCTCGTATAGGCCATCGCCCGCTCTGCTGAAGGCGATGTTATAGGCAAAATCGCCCATATGGCCGTTGTAGTCGATCCACTCGGCTGGCACGCGAGCGGCATGGACCTTGGGCAATTTACTCATGCGCTTGTTCCATATCACGCTCGCTAGCTGCTCATCAGAGCGGAAAGGCCGGCCTCGGTCGACACCTGTGGAGCCCAGCCAAGCCCTGATAATTGGGAAGCATCGGCAATGAGCGGACAAGCGAGCCGTGGGTACCACCCGGTCCGCCCCGCGGCATGAAGGGCAAGTTTCAGTAGCGGTGCCGGCACGGGAACGAGATTGGCGCTGCGGCCAAGGCCCCGTCGCATGGCGCAGATCATTTGCGCAACGGTCAACGCTTCCCGATCCGCAACGATGAAGGGCCGCCGCAGCGGCGATGGTGCCGTCACGGCGGCGGCGACTGCATCGACCAGATTGTCCACCGACAGAAGCGAACGCCGTGCCTTGAGGCTCCCGAAGGGCAATGGATAGGGCGAGCGGGCAAGCCGAACGAGCGCGGCAAAGTTCCCTTGCATGCCTTTGCCGTAGACGAGAACCGGCCGCAGCGCCACCCAGTCGATATCGAGTTCCCCGAGCCTTCGCTCCGCTTCCAGTTTGGCTCGTCCATAGGCATCGGTCGGTGTTGCCGGCCGGTCCTCGGTGAGCGTGCCTTCGGCGGTCGGGCCGGTCTGCGCCCGAATGGATGAAAGGAAAACGAAACGCTTGACGCGGGCCGCTTGGGCCGCACGCGCCAGGTGATATGTCGCCTCGGCATTGAGGATGCGATGATCGGCATCGGGCAAGCCCGATACCCCCTGCGAGACGCCGGCGGAGTGCACGACGGCATCGACTCCCGCCAGAGCGGCCGACAGGTTCTGCGGCCGCGCCAGATCGCCGATCACCGCACTGGCGCACTCGAGCGGAATGTCGACCGGGCGGCGAAGCAGAACGCGAAAGCGATAGCCGCGCTTCGGCAGCTCGCGAAGAACATGCCGGCCGATGAAGCCCGTGGCGCCCGTGAGCGCAATCAGCGGCCCTGTCGTTGAATGCCTCTCTTCTGCCTGTAATTCCGCTGCGGAATGCATCGCACCTCTTGCGGGGAAGCCATGACGCTCTGCCTGATTTCCATCATTTACCATTTAATTTATCGGATCTGTGGAGGATTTTTGTACCCGTTATGAACTCTTCCTCAACCCGCGCCTGGCACTGTCAAGCATCACAATTGGCGGAATATGCACTTTGATTCAATTCCGGCCATTTTTCTCGAGCGGAGGTTGCCACATGGTTGAAATGCTTCGAGACTCCACGGTTGCCGAGTTGCGGGCTATGCGGCGGACACGGCTTCTTAAGGACGGCAGGATTGTCCTGCACCGCGGCTGGTCTCTCATCGACTGCACCATACGCGACACCAGCGACACCGGTGCTCGGGTCTCGGTCAACCTCCAGTGTGAACTGCCCCAAAACTTCGATCTGCTCTATGTGAGCGAGGAGAAGCTCGTGCCTTGTGAAGTGCGCTGGCGCCGCGGTGATCGGCTCGGTGTTCGCTTCAGCGGTCCGTTTCGCAAAGCGCCTCCATATCGCCTCTGATCATCGCGCGCTCCGGCCGGCCGCGAGTTTGGCCTGAAGTATCACCACCGCAAGCAGAAAAAGTCCGCGGATCACCGACTGCCAATAGGCCGAAAGCGAAATCCACCCGCGCCCATTTTCGAAATTCAGAATGTTGAACAGCATCGCGAGCAGCACGGCACCGGCGAGCGTCGCACCGATGGAGCCGACACCGCCGGTCAGAAGCGTCCCGCCGACGACGACCGAGGCTATGGCGAACAGCTCCCAGCCTACGCCTTCGGTCGGCTGTCCCGCGCCAAACTGCGACGCCAGGATGACGCCTGCCAATCCCGCTAGAATTCCCGAACTGGCATAGACGCCGAACAAAAGCGGTCCGACTTTGAGCCCCATGAGTCTTGCCGTCAGGTCGCCATCGCCGATCGCGAGGATACGCCGCCCTATGGGATGCCGTTCCAGCACGACCCAGCCCGCGGCATAGGCGACGGCCGCGATCCACGCCGGTATCGGGAACCCGAGAAAGTCGTTCTGGCCGATCGCTGTGAAACCCGTTTCGTAGGAAACCGATACCGACTGATTCTTCGCGAGCAGCAGAGCGGTGCCATAGGCCGCCAGCATCGCCGCCAGCGTGGCAATGAACGGCTGTATGCGCAGTTTCGTGACGACCAGACCGTTGATCATGCCGATCATGAGGCCGGCCGCAAGCCCGCCTGCCAGCCCCGCCGCCCAATGAAACGGCGAGAGGAGCGCTGCCACCACGCTCGCCAGCGCCGCGACGCCGCCGACCGAAAGATCGATGCCCCCGGTCATGATCACGAAGGCCATGCCAAGCGCGATCAGCGCAAACATCGAATTATACCGAAGGAAGGTCAGTATATTGAACGGCGACAAGAAATTGTCATATCGCAGCGCGCCGAAAATGATAAGCGCGACAAGCGTGGCCACGACGCACATTCTCGCCAGATCGATCGTTGAGCGCGGCGCCAGCGGACCGAGAAATGACAGTCGTGCAACCAATGGGCTCAACGCATCACCCACTCTCCGAGCGCTGTTGAATGAACACGGCAATGATGATCATGGCGGCCTTGACCACGAGCGCGGCGGAATCGGGCACGCCATTGGCAAGCAGCGTATAGCGGACGAGCTGGATGACACAGGCGCCGAGCAATGTTCCCAGAATATTGGCCCGGCCGCCGCTCAGCAGCGTGCCGCCCACCGCCACCGCCGCGATGGCGTCGAGTTCCATGCCGAGTCCAACGAGATTGGCATCGCTCGCCGAATTCCGCGCCACCACGATCAGCCCGGCAACCCCGGCCAGAACCCCGCTGAACACATAGGTAAATCTCTTCACCCACGTGACCGAGATGCCCGCGAGCCGCGCCGCCTTTTCATTCCCGCCGACCGCAAGTATCTGCCGGCCCAGTCCCGTGCGCCCGACCAATAGCGCAGCGGCGATAACGACGACCGCCATGATGACGACCTGTGCTGGAATGCCGAAAACTCTTCCCAGGGCGATGAACTGGAACGCATCATTCCTGAACACCTGCAAATTGCCGTTGGTGATCACCTGCGCCAGACCGCGCCCGGCGATGAACAGCACCAGCGTCGCCACGATCGGCTGTATCGAATACCGCGTCACCAGCATCCCGTTGAACCAGCCGAACAGCCCCGCGACGATCACCGGAATGATCAGTGCAAGCGCGACGCCCAGCGCCGGATTGTCGATCGCCATGAGCTTGCCCATGAAAATCATCGGCGCCAGCGCGCCGGCGATGGCCATAAGCGATCCGACAGAAAGGTCGATGCCGCCGGTGGCGATTACCAGCGTCATGCCGACCGCAACGATGACGATCGTCGCCACCTGCGTGAGATTGACGTTCAGGGTCTGCCAGGAGAGAAAGTTCGGCGTAACGACGACGTT
>DATFOT010000283.1:0-2180 GCA_035265265.1 Aestuariivirgaceae bacterium
AGAGTGGTGCTGGTCCGGCGCGCCGAAAAGGGCAGGCCTTTCCGATCGCGCCACCCGCCACTCACGCCCCGGCCTGCCGGAACGGGTTGCAACAGCGCCCCTTGCGTCCGTGGTGCAGGCGCCGCGCGTTTGAGCGCCCGACGCATCGCGGCACCCATCAGATGCTCCGTCGGGCCAGGAGCCAGCGCATAGGCGATCTGCGCCGCGCGCGCCGGCCACCCGACAGCCACCTCGTCGCGCGGCCGGCTCACGAGCGAAACGAATGTTTCGGCCACGTCCTCAGGGGTGTAGATCAGCGGTCCCAGATCGATCTGCCGACCCGAGACATTCGCCCCATGCTCGAAGCCGGGCGTATCGATGATGGCGGGGAACACGCCGCAGACATGGATATCGCGATGGTCACTCAGTTCCTGCCGCAGGCTTGCCGAGAAGCCCCGCAGGGCGAATTTGGAGGCCGTGTACGCTGCGGCAAAGGGGCTTGGCGCCCAGCCTCCGAGCGAGATGTTGTTGATGAGGATGCCATGGCCTTGGCCGAGGAAGACAGGCAGGGCCGCATAGGCGCCGTGCATGGACCCGAGCAGGTTCACCTCGATCGTACGGCGGTGGAGAGCGAGATCCGCATCCTGATAAGGGCCGAACACGCCCGTGCCGGCATTGTTGATCCAGACGTCGATGGTTCCGAAAGCGCGCCGTGCCGCCTGGGCCAGATGATCGACCGCTACGGCGTCGGTCACGTCGGTGGGGACCGCGATGGCCTGTGTGCCGAGATTCCGGCACTCACGGGCGACTTCCTCGATCAGCTCTGTCCGGCGTGCCGCGAGCGCCACGCGGGCACCGCGCCTGGCGAATGCGAGCGCCGCGGCCCGTCCGATGCCGCTCGACGCGCCGGTAATCACGATGGAAAGGCCGGCAATCTCGCGCGTCATAAGGTGCCTCGCCGCTGCTGTCATTGGGCCGCATCGTTGTCGAAGCTGGTCCAGCTTCAGCGGCATCATTCCTGCAACGCGATGAGCACTGGGGTGTTCCGGGCAGCGCGGCGGCCACCGTGTCAGCGAGCGAAGCCGCTTGACCGCCAATCGAGCCATTGGCTCGGAAACGGCAGGCCGATGTGCAATCTCTCGATCATACGACCTTCGGCTTGTCGAGCACGCGCAGCACGCGAGCGAGTTCATGTCCGCGCTTGAGGATCAGGCCCGTCGAGACGATGACCGAATAGGCACCCTGCTTCTTGGCAAGCTTCGGGTCCTTCTCGATCCGGTAGAGGGGCACCTCGGATGTGCGCCGGAAGATGGAGAAGACGGCCTTTTCGGGCATGAAGTCGATCGCATAATCGCGCCATTCGCCGGCCGCCACCATGCGGCCGTAGAGATTGAGAATGGCCTGCAACTCGGCACGGTCGAAGGACACCTGTTTCGGCGCGGCGGGGAAAGGAACGATGTGGGCCGAGCCCTGCATCGAGCCGCCGCGCAGCGGCTCTGCGATGTCACCTTCGCTCATGACGCCTCCCATGGCTGGCGCATCGTGCGGAAAAGTGGACCCGGTTTTCCGCGAAGAACGATGCGCAAGTTAATAGATGAGCATTGGATCGATCCTGAAAGCGGCTCCACTTCTGGCTCCGATGCTCTGGTCAACATGCCCTGATGATGGGCTTCGGCGGCGGAGGGATCAACCCATCATGACACAATGAATCACCGGTTCTTTTGCAAATCTTATTCCTGCCTCATTCGCGCCGCGATGGAGCCAAACTGAATGCCGTTAATGCTTAAGTTGCCTCGACGGCCCGGCTCATCGAACGGCTTGGACACGTCAGCCCCCCAGCCCTCTGAGTCGCTTGAGGAGCCGGGCCACCCTCGAGACACAGGGCTGCCTCCCAAGGCAGCCTTTTCCTTTATTCAAAGGGCTTTGCGATGGTCCAGATCGCAAAGCCCTCTTTTTTTGTCGGTTAACATTCTCTTAACGGCGGACCGCAATCAGGTTCGTGTGCGACCGATCTAAAATCCCGACAGCACGATCTTGCCCCGCGCGCGGCCGCTTTCGATGAAGGCATGCGCGCGCTTGAGATGGGCGGCGTCGATGGGCCCGATGACTTCGGCCAGCGTCGTCTTGATCGTGCCTGCATCCACAAGGCGGGAAGCCTCGTTCAGGATCTCGTGCTGCCGCTCCATGTCGGCGGTCTGGAA
>DATFOT010000284.1:0-10031 GCA_035265265.1 Aestuariivirgaceae bacterium
GCCCTCCCGACTGCTGGAAGCTTGCAAAAAATTTCAAGGCGACCGGCATGACGAAGAAAAACACGAGCGCCGCGCCGAGCAGGAAGAAGATCGGAGTGGCTACGAGATACGGCCGGAAGGCATCGCGCTCATTGCGATAGAGGCCGGGCGCGACGAATTTGTAGATCTGTATCGCGATCAGCGGAAACGCGATGAACAGCCCCCCGAACATGGCGATTTTGAGCTGCGTGAAGAAATATTCCTGGGGTGCCGTGTAAATGAGCCTGATCGTCGTGTCGCTGCCCATCGCCCAGCGGTAGGGCCACAGCAGTAAATTGAAGATGTCCTGCGCAATAAAGAAGCAGCCGACGAGCGCGATGACGAAGCCGATGACGCAGTAGATCAGCCGCTGACGAAGCTCGACCAGATGATCGAGCAGCGGCGCCTGCGATTTCTCGATTTCCTCCTCATCCGTCATGCGTCTGTCTTGATCCCCTCCTGCGGTGCAGGCGGTGCCGGTTCAAGGGGCAGAGCCTCCGCAGGTTCGGCCTCCGGCTCGGCAAGTTGCGGCGGCAGGTCAGTCGCTGCCTTCGCCGGCGCATCGGCGGCAGTCTTCGCCGGGGCGTCGATCATCGATTTGATCTCGCTGCTCTGCTTTCTGAACTCTTCGGTCATCTGCTTGTCGATGTCCGCGGTGACGGTGAAATTGGTCATGCTCTTGACCTCTTTCTTCACCTCATCGATGCCCGCCTCGCGGATGGCAGAATCGAGATGGCGCTGGAACTCGCCCGCCATTCCGCGCAACTGGGTGACGAACCTGCCGACCATGCGCAGCATTTTCGGCAGGTCCTTGGGGCCCACCACGATGAGTGCGACCAAGGCAATCACCATGAGTTCGCCCATGCTCAATCCGAAGTCGAACATAGTGTTCTGCTCAAGCTCTCCTGATAGCGGAGGCGAGGCTGGCTACGCCGTCAGCCGACGACCTTGTCCTTGGCCGTGTCCTTCGTCCGGTCGGTGATGTCATTGCCGATCGTTTTTGGCTCCGCCGTCGCGGTGTCGTCTTCCGAAAGGCCCTTCTTGAAACTCTTGATGCCCTTGGCGACGTCGCCCATGAGGTCGGAGATTTTGCCCCGGCCGAACAGCAGCACGACGATCAATATCACGATGGCCCAATGCCAGATTGAGAAAGAACCCATCAATCACTCCTTGATGCCTGTGGCGAGCATCGCTCGCCGGTTTGGGCGCACTATTGCAGAATGACCTTTAGCCCGCAACCAAGCCCGTCCAGGCTAAAATGGTGCTTGAAGGCTCATGCTTCAAATACGAAAACATGAGCCGGGTCGGCTGCAAACTTCAAGGTTGCGCCTATTTTAACGTCCTGTCTCGCCGCGACGCGGGCGAGCCAGGGCTCATCGAAGCCCTCGAATACCACACCCAATTGCAGTTCGTCACCGAGAAAGCGGGCCTCCACGATCCGGCCTCGCGTTCCGAACTCGCTTTCCCCGGCGAGCCGCAGGCCGCGCGGCCTGATCATCACCACGGCCTCCAGCCCCCGCGCCACGGCGCCCGCTGGTACGGGCCCGAAGGGCGTCTTCACCTTGTCCCCTTCCACCCTGGCCCTAAACTCGTTGAATTCGCTGAAGAACCGGGCCGCGCTGGCATCCACCGGGTGATGGTAGAGCTCGCGCGGGCTTCCCTGCTGCACCAGCCGCCCCTGGCGCATCAAAAATATCCTGTCGGCAAGCTCCATCGCCTCGATCGGGTCATGTGTGACGATCAGCGCAGTCGCTCGTGTTTCCTTCAGAAGAGCCAGCGTTTCGCGCCTCACGCGGTCGCGCAGCCGCTGGTCGAGGCCCGAGAACGGTTCATCCATCAGGATGATCGCGGGCCGCGGCACCATGGCGCGGGCCAGCGCCACCCGCTGCTGCTCGCCTCCCGAGAGCTCCCAGGGAAAGCCGTCCGCATAATCGGCTAGGCCCACCCGGCGCAGCGCGAGCCGCGCTTCCTCGCGCGCGTCTTTCCGGCTCAGCGACTTCAGCCCATAGGCGACATTGTCCACATTGGTCATATGCGGAAACAATGCGTAGTCCTGAAACATCAGTCCGACGCCGCGCTTTTCAGGCGGCACGAATCTGTGGGGGCCGGCAACTTCCTCTCCCGCCAGCAGAACGCGGCCGCGGTCTGGGCGCTCGACACCGGCAGCAATGCGCAGGAGTGTGGTTTTGCCGCAACCCGAAGGTCCAAGCAGGCAGGCGACTTCCCCCGGCCGGAGATCGAAGCTGACGCCGCGGACGGCATCGACCGTCGCATAGGTCAAGCTGACGTCGACGAAGGACAAGCCCGCCGCAAAGGTCGCGGCAGCCGTGCCCCGCGGTCCCCAGGCAAGTTTATCCTGAGCGTTTGTTTCGTCGTCACCCGTCATGTCGAGAGCCACTACACGACTTGGGCCGCCTCCACCATTCCGGGGCTTTCGCCGCGATGCCGATGAAAGGTGTGAGGCCCGTGCTCACCGCTTCTTCGGCGTACCCGGATCGCCACTGTCCTCATCCGGCAAGTCCATCTCCAGAGCTGCCTGCTCGTCTGCAGGATCATCGAGCGGCTCTTCGTCCTCTGCAAGATCATCACCGATGCGCGGCTGCGGAATGTCGAAATCCGGCGGCAGATTGGCATCGAGCAGCCCCGCGCCCTTCAGTTCGAGAAGGCCCGGCAGGTCGAGCAGCTCGTTGAGCCCGAAATGGCGCAGGAACGATTCCGTCGTGCCATAGGTCACCGGACGTCCCGGCGTGCGTTTGCGCCCGCGCATCTTCACCCAGCCCACCTCCATCAGCGTGTCGAGCGTGCCCTTGGAGATGGCTACGCCGCGGATGTCTTCAATCTCCGCCCGCGTCACCGGCTGGTGATAGGCGACGATCGCCAGCGTCTCGAGTGCCGCGCGTGAAAGGCGCTTTTGTTCCGATGCCTCGCGGCGCAGGAGAAAACTCAGATCGCCCGCCGTTCTGATCGTCCATTTGCCGGCCACCTGCACGACGTTCACCCCGCGCCCGGCATAATGACGCTGCAGCTCATCGAGAAGTCCCTGCACGTCGGCCTCTTCCGGCAGCGACTGGGCGAGCGCTTCGCTCGTCACCGGTTCGCTGGCGGCGAACAGCAAGGCCTCGATGACGCGCAGCAGATGGGCGCGGTCCGAACGCGGATGGATCGTCACATAATGCTCGCGCTGTTTGGATTCGCCCTGACCGGCCATCATTTCCGCCGTCGCATTCGCCATTCGTTTTGCCTCCTTCACGCCTTCAGCTCGCTAAGGCCAGGCCGCCGCCGCATGTAGATCGGTTTGAAAGCATCGGCCTGCCTGATCTCGAGCGTGCCTTCGCGCGCCAGCTCGAGGCTTGCCGAAAAGCTCGATGCCGTCACCGATCGCCGTCTCTTCGGCTCAACTAGGTAATCATGCAGGAAAACATCGAACCGGCCCCAATCGTCCATCGAGCCCACGAGCCGGGAGAGAACTTCACGCGCTTCGTTGATCGACCATACCGGCAGCTTCCTCACTTGATAGCTGCTGTGCGACACCAGCTTTTGCCGGCGCTCGGCATAGGCCTTGAGCAGATCGAACAGATTATCGGAATACTGCCGATGGATTTGGTATTGCAGCGGCTCCGGCTCGCCGCGCTCGAACACATCGCGGCCGAGCCGGTTGCGCGCCATGAGCTGCGCTGCCGCCTGCCGCATCGCCTGCAGTCGTTGCAGCCGGAATGCCAGCCTCGCAGCGAAGTCCTCCACCACGGGTTCGCCCGCATCGGCGGGTTCGGGCAGCAGAAGCCTGGATTTCAGATAGGCGAGCCATGCCGCCATCACCAGGTAATCCGCCGCCACCTCCAGTCGAAGCTTCTTGAGGTTGCCAATGAACGAAAGATATTGCTCGGCAAGTGCCAGGATCGAAATTTTCGCCAGATCGATCTTATGATGGCGCGCCAGCTCCAGGAGAAGATCGAGCGGACCTTCGAACGATTCCAGATCGACGTGGAACCCATCCTCTTCCGCAACGCCCTCAAGCCGGAGCGGCCTGTCGCCGTCCGGCCAGCTTTCCTCAGCGGCGGGCGAACTGCCGCCCGCCTGATTCATCGAATTCGACATTGTCGTCAACGCCTGAAGAGCGAACCACGCCGGTGATTCGCGCGTCTTCCAGAGCTTATATTGATGTTCATGCTACGACGAGCAGCAATTGATCAAGCTCTTTCGCGGCCAGTCTTTTATCGAATGTGGTCGGCCTTTTGAGCTGTTTCAAGGCATTCCTGGCACGCGTGCGCGCCTTGCCCTTGAGCTCGCCCGCAGCCTGGGCAACGGCCTGCATTTCCATGAGATTGCCGTTGCAGTGAAGCATCATGTCACAGCCCGCTTCAGTGGCCCGCCGCACGCGTTCCGCCATATCCCCGGCAAGCGCCTTCATCGACAGATCGTCGGTCATGAGCAGGCCCTCGAAGCCGATCTGCTTCCGGATGAGGCGCACGACCTTGCGTGACTGCGTGGCGGGATTATGCCGGTCGATGGCCTCGTACACGACATGGCCGGTCATCGCGAGAGGCGCATCCGCGAAAGCGGCGAACGGCAGGAAATCGCCGGCCTCGAGCTGCTTCCGGCTGGCGGTCACGACAGGCACCGTAAGATGGCTGTCGACATTGGCTTGCCCGTGGCCCGGCATATGCTTGATCACCGGCAGCACGCCGCCGGCCAAGAGCCCTGTCATCGCCTGCCGGGCAAGAACGATCACCTTTTCAACCGATGTCGAATAGGCCCGGTCGCCGATGACGTCGTGGCTTCCGGGCGAGGGTACGTCGAGCACCGGCAGGCAGTCGACATTGATTCCGGCCGCCGCCAAATCATCCGCGATCAGTCGTGCCGTCAGCCGTGCAGCGCGCATGGCCCCCAGGGGATCCGATTCATAACGCTCGCCATAGCGGCGCGCGGCAGGATATTTGCGCCAGTGCGGCTCGCTCATGCGCTGCACCCTTCCCCCCTCCTGGTCGATCAGCACGGGAGCATTGCGGCGTCCTGCGATCTCGCGAAAACGTGCCGTTAGCGCCTTCACCTGCTCGGGCGCCTCGACATTGCGCTTGAACAGAATGAGACCCCATGGCTGTGTCTCGCGGAAGAAGGCTTCTTCATCGGCGGTCAGCTGAAACCCGGCGCAGCCGGAGATGAAGGCTCCAATCGGCATGGACGTTGCAACCTGCTTTCTTAGGAGAGAGTTGAATGCTGGAGAGCTGTCGGATCAGCGGCTCTTCACGAGGCAGTCGCGCTCACCGGTGGCAAGCAGCGAGTTGCACATATCTCTCGCCGCCTGCCGCGAAGCGAACGACCCGAGATGAAGCTGGTAGAAGACAGCCCCGGTGTTGAGCTTGGTCTGCTGGATATTGTATTTCAAATTGGCCAGCACCACCCCGTGCTGCAGGAGCAGTCGGTTGTAGTCGGCCTGGGCATCAGCCTCGGATTTATGTGACGCGAGCTGGACGATGAAGCCCGAAAGCTGGGCCTGGGGCCGCTGCGTTGCCGGCGAAGGCTCGATGGGGGCCGGTGCAGGAAGCGCGGCCTGCTCTTGCAAAGCCGGCTCTCCCGCGCTTTCGACAACGGGCTGCGATTCAACCACGGGCGCGCTCGGCTGAGGCTCAGGCTGTTCGGCGGCCTGCGCAACTTCCGTCATCAATGCCGGCTCGACCATCGCAGTCTGCACGGCCTTCGGCTTGTTGAAATTGCGGTTCGGATTGATGATGACCCGGTCTCCGGCGCGTCCCCGCGTCGTGCGTTTGGCAGCTGTCGTCTCGGTCGTGACGTCGGGCAGCGATGCGGTATTGAAAGCAGGCGCCGCACCGCCGGACTGAACGCTCTCCCCCGCCGGGATTTGCGCGATCTGGACGGGGCCCGTTGCGGTCTCGGCTCCGAGGGAAGGCGTTGCGATCTCGGTTTCGAGGGAAGGCTCGGCACCGGCCGCTTTCGTGCTGGGCTCCGGTAGGGGCGCCGGTGGCGGCGTCACGGCAAGAGCATTGTCGACTTTCGGCTTGACGGCACTCCCCTGCGGCGCAGGCTCTGTGGTGGCAAGCTCCGTGGTCTCTGCAGCCCTTGCGCTTTCTGGGGGCTGCTGAGCCTCTTCCTGCGCGCCAGGCACGGGTAAGGGCTCTCCGGATTCTTCCGACGCATCGCTCTCGACGCTGGCAGAAGCAGGCGACGCCTGCGCCGACAGATCGGACGAAGGTGCGGATTTCGTCTGAAGCGCGCTCGTCTGGACCTCTCCTGGCGCCGGCAGCGAGCCCTGTTCGCCGGCCCCCCCGTCAGGGGGCGGCGGCAGCGGCAAGGGCAGCGGATCGGCATCGAAGCCCTGGCTCGGGCCATCGGGCGCGACGGGCTGTTCTTCCGAAGGCGCAATCTGCTCCCGCTCCTCGAGCGTCGTTTCACCCAGGATCCGGTCGTAGATCTGCTTCTTCTGTGCCGATGCCGGCGCGGTAGCTTCGGGAACACTGGCCGTGCTCGTCTGGCTCGGCACCGAAATAGCTTCTTCCGTATTGCTGTCGGCCTGGGGTTCGGTCTTCACTGGCTGCTCGGGCTCGGCAACGACCGGCACCTCCGCCTGTGACTGCGTGCCGTTGTTCCCTTGGTAGAAGTAGAAATAGATGAGGCCCGCAGCGATCAGGCCGGCTGTCAAAAGCGCCCCGAGAAGAATGAAGGGTCCGGTCTGCCGGCGCTTCGCAGGCTCTTCCTCGGCCGCCTCGAATTCGCGATAGGCCTGCGTGTACTCCTGGGGTCCTGCGCGCCGGCGCGGCTGCTGATGCGAATAATTCTGCTCGTCCTCGAACAGACCATCATCCCCGTCCTGCACATGAGCAAGCTCGCGCGAATGGGCGCCGCGAAAATCCGGTGACCGTGGCCGCGGCGTCTCATGCGGCGGCTGATGCCTGCCATAGGCATCGTCCTCACCAAATCCTCCCTCATGATTCGGAGGCAGTGGCGGCGGCATTTCACGCCGATAGGGATCTGGGCTGCCCTGTTGAGGCGGGCGCTGCGGACGCGCCTGATACTGCCGGTCCTGCCGCGCGCTCTGCTGCGGCGGATAGGAAGGCGGCGGATAATTGGTGGGCCTGCCCCGCGGCGGTATGGCGGGATTCGGCGGGGCTTTGTAGCTGCCGGCGCCCGGAGGCGGCGGATTGCGCGGCGGCATCAGCGCGCGTGCGCGCGGATCGATTGGGCTTTGCGGCTTGTCGTGAGGCTTGTCTGCAGTGAACATCGGCCGGGTGGAATTCACCGGATGCGGAGCTTGTGTCCATTGGCGCGAGGGCGGCGACGGCTGTTGCTCTTGTGGTTCCTGCTGTGCCTGGCGAAACTCTTCATCTGCGAATGTGAACTTAGGCCGCTGTCCGGGAGGCGGCGCACCACTTCCTGCGGCAGGCGGCATCCCCGGCCGCGGCTGCTGAACGGCGCGTTCCTTTGCTTCGGCGACGCGTTTCTCTGCCATGCGCTCGGCTGCTTCGCGCTGCTGGCGAATGCGATCGCCGAGATCGCCCGCGGGCTGGCGCGGAGCCATCGGCGCCGGCTTCGATACCGGCGTTCCAAGCCGCGGCGGCCGCGGGGCTCGGTCATCCGCGGAGTCAGGATGATCCGATGAGGCGGCCTTCGGCGGCGTCTGCTTGAATTCTTCAGAAATTTTCGGCAACTCCTTGTTTATCCCCAACCGATCACGCCAGCTGCCCTTTGTGCCGCCAATAGGGCCAGGCTTCGTGCTTTCCTGATCCATTACCCCTTGTCTCGCTTCTACATCGCTTCGGCGGGCCTCACGCCGAGGATATGAAGGCCGTTTGCCAGAACATAGCGGATCGCCCGCAACAATGCGAGACGCGCAATCGTCACCCGAATATTCTCTATCAGAATAAATCTCAATTGAGGCGACTCTTTGCCCTTGTTCCATAGACTGTGGAAATCCGACGCTAGATCAAAGAGATAGAAGGCGATTCGGTGGGGTTCACGAGTGATCGCCGCAGCCTCGACCAGCCGCGGAAACTGTGCCAGCCGCTTAACCACCGCGAGCTCCGACTCGTCAGTCAGCAGATGAAATTCTGATTCGCGCAATGCCTGGTCGGAAAAATCTTGTGGCTGAAGCTCTTCTGCCGCATTGCGAAACACCGAGCAGATGCGCGCATGCGCATATTGAACGTAGAACACCGGATTGTCGCGCGACTGTTCGGTGACCTTGGCGAAATCGAAATCGAGCGGCGCATCGTTCTTTCTGAACAGCATCATGAAGCGCAAAACATCGGGGCCGACCTCATCGACCACCTCGCGCAACGTGATAAATTCTCCCGCCCTTTTCGACATGCGCACCGGTTGGCCCGCGCGAAAGAGTTTCACGAGCTGGCACAATGGAACCGAGACCGTCACCCGCTCCCCTGCCAGCGCCTTTGCTACGGCCCTCAGCCGCTTCACATAGCCGCCGTGATCGGCGCCGAGCACATAGACGAGCTCATCGAACCCGCGGTCGATCTTGTCTCGCGCATAAGCGACATCCGCGGCGAAATACGTATATGAGCCATCGGACTTCTGCAGCGGGCGATCGATGTCGTCGCCGAAGGCGGTCGCCTTGAACAGGATCTGCTCCCGGTCTTCCCAATCGTCCGGCAGCTGTCCCTTCGGCGGCGGCAACCGGCCTTCATAGATGAGGCCGTTCTTGCGCAGCGTCCTGACCGTTTCCGGAATCGCGCCCGAATTGTGCAAGGCGCTCTCCGAGAAGAACACCTCATGTGTGATGTTCAGAAGAGCGAGATCGGCCCGGATCATGTCCATCATCATGGCGATGGCCTTCTGTCGCGCGATCGGCAGCCAGTCTTTCTCCGGCATGGAAAGAAGCTTGGGACCATGCTCGGCGGCGAGTGCCGCGCCCACCGGCTTCAGATAGTCGCCGGGGTAAAGCCCAGCGGCGATCTCACCGATGGATTCCCCTAAAGCCTCGCGGTAGCGCAAGAACACCGACTGCCCCAGAATATCGATCTGCACGCCGGCGTCATTGATGTAGAATTCGCGGGTAACTTTCGAGCCCGTCGCTTCCAGCAGATTGGCGAGCGCGTCGCCGAACACCGCCCCGCGGCAATGCCCGACGTGCAAGGGCCCGGTGGGATTGGCCGACACGAATTCGACATTGACTTTTTTCCGTTGGCCGAGGGCCGCCCGGCCGAAGCCCTCGCCGAGCGTAAGCGCCGATTCCAGAAATTTCGGCCAGAAGCTCGCCTCGAGCCGCATGTTGATGAACCCCGGCCCCGCCACCTCCGCGCTCGCGATATCCACATGCTGCGACAGGAGCCGCGCGAGTTCAGCCGCGATGTCGCGCGGCGCCAGTCCGGCGGGCTTGGCCAGCACCATCGCCGCATTGGTGGCGACATCGCCATGCTGCGTTTCGCGCGGCGGCTCGACGCCCACCCGCGTGAAGTCGAGATCGCGCGGCAGCCTGCCCGCGGCCGTCATGGCGGCCAGTGCATGGATCACGATGGAATGGACATGGGAAAAAAGATTCAATTGAGCCGCCTGACTTCAAGCCCCTGCGCCGTTTAACCGTGATGCGGGAGGAGATCAAGGTTGCTGCCTAAAACGGCCGAGACGCCTATTCATCGGCTAAGGACACTCCGCCTACCCCTTCCCTACGCCTTCCATCAGCCCCTTGAAGAACAGCTTCTGGCTGAAGGTGAAAGCGACGAGGCCCGGCGTGACCACGAGGACGTATACTGCAGCGAGCGCCGGCCAGGACCACTGCCCGAGCCCGCCCTGCGCGCCGGCGAGCACGACCGGCATGGTGCGCACCACCTGGTCGTTGGTAAGCGTCGTGCACAAAAGGAACTCGCCCCATGCCGTTACGAAATTGACGATGAACACCACGACAAGGCCGTTGCGCACCATCGGCAGGCCGACCAGCCACAGTGTTCGCCAGGGTCCAGCGCCATCGATCTTCGCCGCCTCGATCAGCTCATGCGGAACGAGCTGGAACACGCTGCGCATGATCAGCACGCTGATCGCCAGGTTCA
>DATFOT010000285.1:0-2361 GCA_035265265.1 Aestuariivirgaceae bacterium
ACGAGGAAGTCGAGCGCGCCCCAGCTCTTGCCGATCTCCGCGAACGCTTGATCGATCGAACCGGCATCCGTCACATCGCAGGGGATCACGAGCTTGCAGCCGGCCTCCGCCGCCAGGGGGTCGACCCGCTTTTTCAGTGCGTCTCCCTGATAGGTCAGGGCCAGTTCGGCGCCATGCCGGACAACGGCTTGGGCGATGCCCCAGGCGATCGACCGGCTGTTGGCGACGCCCATGATCAATCCGCGTTTGCCGGCCATCAATTGTCCGGTTCCGGCCATCGAATATCACCATCTTTTAGGAAACAGCCGCTGATCCGGCGCAATGTACACAATTTGCCCCTTCGGTCTACCGGAAAGCCCTAAAGACGAGGAATGGCTTGGTGGCGTCTAGCCCACCACGCGCCAGCTGCCGTCAGCGAGCTGGCAGGCCGTGCCATCCACGACTTCCGGCTCGCCTTCGACCCAGATCGTATGTTCGAAATCCCGGCACAGCGCGCGCTGCGCATTGTAATAGGATTTGCGCGGCACGAACTTTCCGCGATGGCCGCTTTGCGGATTTTCCCACTCTTCCTCTTCGCCATCGAGCAGTGCTTCATTGGCCGCCCGATAGGCATAGTCCCGGTCGGCGTCATCGAGGCTTCGTCCAACCGAGCCTCCGACCACCGCGCCCAGCGCCGCGCCGAGCACGGTCGCGGCCACTTGGCCGTTGCCATGGCCGACCGTGCTGCCGATGAGTCCGCCCGCCACGCCGCCGATCACCGCTCCGCTGGTTTCCTTCGGCCCCGAATCGGCCGCGCAGCCGGCAAGCAGCATGGCTGGAACAACAAGAATATAGATGCCTCGCCGTGGCATTGGTGAAAACCCCCTCATGCTTCAAATCCCTCGCTGAACGGAAGAATCGCTCCGACGCTCGCTATCTTCCGCCCGTGGCGAGACAGCGCTGGGATTGTGGTATTCCTGTGGCACGAGGCCGCTCGCGTCAGAGTGCATTGGCGTCTAGGATGCCGGCCCGCTTGCCCGTGGGAATGCCGCTGCATATGGAAAACGATACGATGGTCGATCCCGTCCTGGCGGATGACTTCACCCAGCGTGACGAACCTCTAGCCCTCTTTCAGGAGTGGTATGCGGCGGCGACGCTGTCGGAGCCGAACGATCCCAATGCCATGGGCCTGGCAACCGTCGATGCCAGCGGAATGCCCAATCTGCGCATGGTGCTGCTGAAGGATCTCGATCCCCGGGGCCTCACCTTCTACACCAATCTTGAAAGTGCCAAGGGCGTTGAGCTTCTCGCCACTCCCAAGGCCGCTGCCTGTTTCCACTGGAAGTCGCTCCGCCGCCAGATCCGCTTTCGCGGCACCGTCGAACCCGTAGCCGACGAGGAAGCCGATCAGTATTTCGTCACTCGTCCGCGCCAGAGCCGTATCGGTGCCTGGGCGTCCGCGCAGTCGCGCCCCCTCGAGAGCCGCTTTGCCCTGGAAAGGGCCGTAGCCAAAAATGCCGCACGCTTTGCCTTGGGGGATGTACCGCGCCCCGTTCATTGGTCGGGCTTCCGCATCTTGCCCGTTTCGATCGAATTCTGGCACGATCGGCCCTTCCGCCTTCATGACCGCCTTTTATTTTCCCGCTCGGCGCCAGGTGAGCCCTGGACACGCGCCAGGCTCTATCCTTAGACGATCGCAAAGCCGATGACCGACAACCGCAAGCCCGAAGCCCGGACCCGCGCCGCTCAAGCGGGCCGCTACATCGATGCGGTGACCGGCGCGATCGTTCCCCCGATGCAGCCGTCCACGACCTTCGCCCGCAATGCCGATTATGATCTCTTGGGCGGCTATCTCTATGCGCGCAACGCCAGCCCGACGGTCGACCATGTCGAGCGGCTGATGGCGGAGCTCGAAGGAGGTGCGGCATCGCTTGCCTTCGCTTCCGGCATGGCGGCGGTTGCCGCGCTGGTCGAGACTCTCGATGCCGGTCAGCGCATCACCGCGCCCGATATCATGTATCACGGCGTCAAGAGCTGGATGCTGCGCCAAGAGCGAAAGCGCGGCATCGGCCTCGATCTGTTCGATGCGGCGAAACCCGATTCCCTCGCGCGCGCCATCACGCCCGGCAAGACGTCTCTTGTCTGGATCGAAACGCCGGTGAACCCCACCTGGGATGTGATCGATATCGCTCGCGCCGCCGAGGCAGCGCACGCCGCGGGCGCCATCCTTGCCGTCGATTCCACCTGCGCGCCGCCGCCGACAACCCGGCCCCTGCAATTCGGTGCCGATTTCTCCTTCCACTCCGCCACCAAATATCTGAACGGTCACAGCGACGTCACCGCCGGCGTGCTGACGGCACGCTCCATTGAGCCGCGCTGGGA
>DATFOT010000286.1:0-4242 GCA_035265265.1 Aestuariivirgaceae bacterium
AGGTCGGCCTGGACGTTTTTCGACGGCCGCTGGCACGAGGGCAATCCCATGTTCATGGGCCCCATGACTCATGCGCCCTGGCTCGGATCATGCGTGTTCGGTGGTGCTCGCGCCTTTGAAGGTGTCGCGCCCGATCTCGACAGGCACTGTCAGCGCCTCATCCGGTCTGCGCAGAGCTTCGGCCTGAAGCAGCTCGTCTCCGCCGGAGAGCTCGAGGACATCGCGTGGGAGGGCATTCGGAAGTTTCCGAAAGGCACGGCCCTTTATATTCGCCCTATGTCATGGGCCGAGGGCGGATTCGTCGACGTCGACCCCGAAACGACCCGCTGGTCGCTGTCGGTCTATGAATCTCCCTTGCCGGATCCAGGGGGATTTTCGGTCACCTGTTCGCCTTATCGCCGGCCGTCTTACGAATTCGCGCCAACCGATGCCAAAGGCGCCTGTCATTATCCGAACTCGGCCCGCGCCATGCGCGAGGCCCGGGCCCGCGGCTTCGACAATGCCGTTATGCTCGACGGGCTCGGCCACGTATCCGAGCTCGCCACAGCCAACATCATGTATGCCAGGGATGGAGAAATTCACACGCCTGTCCCCAACGGCACTTTTCTGGTGGGCATCACCCGCGACCGCGTGCTTTCGCTACTCCGCGCGACAGGCGTGAAAGTTTTTGAACGTTCCTTGCGCTGGCAGGAATTCCTCGAGGCCGATGAGGTATTTTCCACCGGCAACTATGGCAAGATCATGCCGGTGACCCGCGTCGAAAATCGCAGTTTACAGCCCGGACCGTACGCTAAGCAGGCGCGGGATCTCTACTGGGCCTATGCCCACGGTGAGAAAACCACAAGGCAAGTCTAAGGTCGTCATTGGGCCTGGCGCGGCATCATCCTTCCGTCGCAGTGCGATCGAAGCGCGGAAGTTTGTCCTTGGTATCGAACCATGGGACGCGCTCGCCGTAATGTACATGGGCCTGGGGAACATACTGCTCGGGCCGGTCCATCGCACCGATGTAGAAATGAACTTCTCCAGGAAATCGGGCCGCGCGATAGCTGATTGGCGACCCGCATCGCCCGCAGAAGCTTCTCCACACCTCGGGCGATGATTCAAACTGCTTGGCCATGCCTTCGGTGAGTGACACCGTATTTTCGGCAAAGCCCGCGAATGTTGCCGCGGCCGAACCCGTATGCCGCCGGCAGCTTTGGCAATGGCAATATGAAACCCACAATGGATCGGCATTCATCCGAAATTTGACGGCACCGCATAGGCAGCCGCCGCCGTGTTCGTTTCCGTTCACGACACCGCCTCGCGCAACGCATTCCAGTCGAACACCCGCCCTTCATCGGCAAGTTCGCCGCGCCCGATCAGTTCGATGGCTTCCACCATCCTGCCGCCTCGTCCCAATATGGCATCGGCAAAACCCACCATGCGCAGATTGGGCGAAGCGAATGGCGAGCGTGAACGCAGCTCGCGGGCCAGCGCGCGCTCATCCTCCCTGGGATTGAGCAGGCACATGGCGGTGAACGCGGATGCTGTTGAGCGGCTGATGCCCGCCCAGCAATGGATCAGGAGCTTTCCCGACCTGTCCCAATCTTCGATGAAGGCCACGATCTTCTCGACATGCTCGCGCGTCGGTGCCTGCAATCCGTTCATCTCGGCGATGATATCGTGAAAAGTCAGCCGCAGATGCTGCCGTTCTTTCAGACCAAGCTCGGGATGCTGGCTCTCGGGTCCAAGGCATCCCAGCACGTGACTCACCCCACCGGCGACAACGAGCCCGGAAACAGCGCTGAGCGGCGATACGATGATCATGAGCATCCTCTATTGCAATCGTCGAAATTTTTGCAAGTACTGGGCCGAAGCGTCGTTAGGCGCAAGCGGTTTTAGCGTACGCCAGCCCGTGCCGCTTTCGCCAGAAAGGCCCCTGGGGCGACCGAAATATTTATAGGCTTCCGTGATGCTGAACCCTGCGAGCTGGGTTGCCTCGAGAAAGGCCGCTGTCTTATCGGCGCGCTTGACCAGCCTCTCGACCCATGACGGCACGCCGGCGGGCAGGCCGAAGCGCAGATGGATCGCCGCCAGGAGGCGCAGCTCGAACGCTTTATAGTCTAGACCGACCGCCGCCTTGAACGGGCTGATCATGTCGCCGATCACATATTCAGGCGAATCATGCAAAAGGCTTACTAGGCGCCAGCGCCGGTCGAGGCCGGGCTCGAAATGCGTGGCGATCCCCTCCACCAGCATGCAATGCTGCGCCACTGAAAAAGCATGATCACCCTTGGTCTGGCCGTTCCATCGCGCCACCCGCGCCAAGCCGTGCGCGATGTCCTCGATCTCCACGTCGAAGGGCGATGGGTTGAGGAGATCGAGCCTTCGTCCCGACAGCATCCGCTGCCAGGCTCTCCCTGCTGGTGGACTGCGCGGCGCCATCAGCGCACGCCGGTCGGCGCCCGATAGTCCATGCAGGGCTGATGGCGATGGCAGCGCACCAGATGATCGTTCACCATGCCCACCGCCTGCATGAAAGCATAGACGATCGTGGGCCCGACGAATTTGAACCCCTTCTGCCGCAGGTCTTTCGAAACTTTTTCGGCCAGCGCCGTTTGCGCCGGAACTTGCGAAGTCGAGCGAAATCGGTTCTGCTTCGGCTTCCCCTCGACGAAATCCCAAAGGTAATCGGCAAATCGCTGGTGCTCGCGAAGAGCAAGATAGGCCCGCGCGTTGCCGACACTCGCCTCGATTTTCGCACCATTGCGAACGATCTTCTCGTCTTGCATCAGCGACCGGAGCTTTCTTGCATCATAGCGTGCAATGATCTCGGGCTCGAAGCCATCGAAGGCGGCCCGGAATGACTCGCGCTTTCGCAGGATTGTGATCCATGACAGGCCCGCCTGGAACCCGTCGAGGATCAGCTTTTCGAAGAGCGCCCGGTCGTCGAACTCGGGCACGCCCCACTCCTCGTCGTGATAGGCCACATAGACCGGATCGCTGCCGCACCATGGGCATCGATGAATACCGTCGTTATGTCGTATCGCCGTCCCCTGCGCCATTTTACATCTCAGCCGGCTGCCGGCAGCATGAACCTGGCCCAGGGCGGGCGTTCGGGGTGGAGCGTGCTTCCGGCGGCGGTAATCGGCAAGCCGCCGCCGCGCGCCTCCTCCAGCCGGTCGAGCCTGAGAAGCGCAAGCAGCCGGTCGGCTGCACCCGAGCAGGCCCTGCCGATGATTTTTCCCGCAGCAGATATTTCGCTGCCCTTGGCCGGCAGCGCGCCCTCGACCCGGCAGGGAAGAATGCGGCTGCGCGCAGTTCCGCGGTGCTCGATGCGCGATACGACCTCCTGGCCGACAAAACAGCCTTTGCGAAAGCTGATGGCCCCGATCTGGTCGAAATTCGCCTCATGCGGAAAGATCTCACCGCTCTCGAAGTCCTGGCCTCCTTCCGCCAGCCCGAGCGCGATCCGTTGCCGATGATAAGCGCCGGTTCCGTCTTCGGCGGTCCCGGGCCCGTCATATAGCCGCTGGCCCATGGCCGGGGTCCGCGGATCGGTGATAGCGTTAGGCATGGTGCCTTCTAGCACGGCGATTGGCTGTCGTTTGTCAGCAGTCGCAATCTCGACTTTGGCTCGCAATTTGTAAAAGGTCAGTCTTTTCACCAGCGCCTCCCGCTGCGACAGCACGCAATCCAACAAATAGGCTTGGCGCTCGCGAATGACGAAGAAATCGAACAGCACCTTTCCCTGCGGTGTCAGCAGGCCGGCATAGGTGGAATCGCCCAGGGCCAGGGCATCGATGTCGGCCGTCACCAGATCCTGGAGAAACTTCTGCGCATCCTCCCCGGCGAGGGACACCAGGGCGCGGTCCTTGAGGGCGACGGTCTTGGGCGTCATTGCGATCCGTGCTTGCTTACCGAAACAGTATTACGTAAGCGGGAGTGTCCGTTCAAGGATCAGCCATGCCTGCCCTCTACGACCTCGTGCTCAGCCATGGCACCCTCGTCAATCATGATGGTGTCGGCGAAGGCGACATCGGCGTGTCCGAGGGCAGGATCGCCGCAATCGGTCGCATCTCGGCGGGGCAGGGGGCCCACACCCTTGACTGCCGCGGGCTGCATATTTTGCCGGGCGTGATCGATACCCATGTTCATTTCCGCGAGCCCGGCCTCGAGCACAAGGAGGATCTGGAGACCGGCTCCAGGGCCGCCGTCCTGGGCGGGGTCACGGCGGTGTTCGAGATGCCGAACACCAATCCG
>DATFOT010000287.1:0-6784 GCA_035265265.1 Aestuariivirgaceae bacterium
CTACCCCCGCCGGAACGACTAGGAAAAGGCGGCAGTTGGGCAATCTTGTGGCCTCTCAAAAGTCCGCTGCGGGAATGATTTCGGGCTCGCGATAGCGTTGCCACCACGCCATCCGGGCCAGCCGGCCCTCCCGCGCCCGCAATCCCAGGTACAGCAATTTGCAGTCCAATGGAACGAAAGGATGCACCAGAAGTGCGCGGGCGCCCCGGCGCTGGTGGCGGGCGAAGTGACCGGTCGGATTGCTGGGACTTGGCCCCATCAAACTGTCGCTCGGTCCAAGATTGAGCCCCAAAACGTTCAGCAGGCGCGCGGTGATGGATGTGCCGCTGCGGTGCATGCCGATGATGCAGACAGCCGCATTTGCCCTCGGCGCTGCCGAAGGCAAGCCAAAACCCTGCTCGCTCATTCTTCAGGCTGCCTTTTCGAGGTCCCTCGACCATTTGCCGAGGGTGGCGAGGCCGTTCATCCGGGCACGATGGGCAAAGGCACGCTGGCCGGCGGCGAAATTCTCGCTGCGCCCGCTCCAGGCCTTGAGGGCCGCTGCCTGGAGAGCCCGGCCATAGGAGAAGGTCAGGTTCCATGGGAGCTCGCCCATCGCGTTCATCAGCGAGAGATGATGCGTCGCCTGCTCATCGCTCTGGCCGCCGGAGAGAAAGGCAATTCCGGGCACGGCGGCAGGAACGGTGCGTTTGAGGACGCGCAAGGTCTTTTCGGCCACCTCCTCAGGTGCCGCCTGCTGCCTGGCGTTCTTGCCGGCAATGACCATGTTCGGCTTGAGAACGATGGCCTCCAGCCTGACGCGGGCGATAAAGAGTTCATCGAAGACGGTATTGAGAACCCATTCGGTAACCGTTGCGCAGCGGTCGATGTCATGGCTCGCGACAGGACCATCCATCAGCACCTCGGGTTCGACGATCGGAACAATATTCTGCTCCTGGCACAGAGCGGCGTAACGGGCAAGCGCATGAGCGTTGGCTCTGACACCATTGGCGGTGGGGAGGTCGCCGGCGATGTCGATGACGGCCCGCCATTTGGCGAAGCGGGCGCCCAGCCCATGATATTCCTTGAGCCGCTCGCGCAGACCGTCGAGACCTTCGGTGACCTGCTCGCCCGGCGAAAGAGCCAGGGGTTTCGCGCCGGCGTCGACCTTGATGCCGGGCACCGCGCCCGATGCGGCGATGATGTCGGCGAAGGGCTTGCCGCCGCGCGACTTCTGGCGAAGCGTCTCATCGAAGAGAATGACGCCCGAGATGCAGTTGCGCATCGCATCTTCGGCGCTGAACAGCATCTCGCGATAATTGCGGCGCGTGTCCTCGGTCGATTCAGCGCCGATGGAGTCGAAGCGCTTTTTAATCGTGGCGGTACTTTCGTCGGCGGCGAGAATGCCCTTGCCGCGCGCCACCATTGCAGATGCGATGTCGTCTAGATTGCCGGTCATGGTCGGTGCCCCGTTGCTTGCCGTTGATGATCCCATTCTAACACTTTCACGCCCGGAAGTGTCTTGCCTTCCAGCCATTCCAGAAAAGCGCCGCCGGCGGTCGAGACATAGGTGAAGTCATTCGCCACGCCGGCACGATTCAAGGCAGCGACGGTATCGCCGCCGCCGGCGATGGAGATGAGGCGGCCATCGCGGGTTCGACCGGCAACATTGCGCGCGACGGCGAGCGTGCCGCGGTCGAAAGGCTCGATTTCGAAAGCGCCGAAGGGGCCGTTCCACACGAGAGTCGCGGCACGATCAACGGCATCGTTCACCTGGCCGGCGGTCGCGGGACCAATATCGAGGATCATTTCGTCCGCCCGGACGGCGGTGACGGGAGCGATGCGGACATCGGCGCCTTTCTTCAGCTCGCGGGCGAGAACGGCATCGCTCGGCAGAAGGATCGCGCGGTTCTTCGCCGCTGCCTCGCGCATGATGTCACGCGCTGTGCCGAGCAGGTCGTGCTCGCAGAGCGAACTGCCGACGCCCGCTCCATTCGCTGCCAAAAACGTGTTGGCCATGCCGCCGCCGATGACCAGCGTGTCGACATTGGCGATGAGATTGGAGAGGAGTTCGAGCTTGGTCGAGATTTTTGCTCCCCCGACGATGGCGAGCAGCGGACGGGCGGGGCTCTTGAGCGCCCGCTCCAGTGCCGCGAGCTCCGCCTCCATGGCACGGCCGGCAGCGGCGGGCAGAAGCCTGGCGATGCCCTCGGTCGAGGCATGGGCGCGATGGGCCGCGGAAAACGCATCGTTGATGTAAACATCGCCGAGCCCGGCCAGAAGGCGGGCGAATTGCGGATCGTTGGCTTCCTCGCCTGGATGAAAACGGGTGTTTTCCATGAGAACAATGGGGCTCTTAGCCGATCTCGCTTTGCCGACTGGATCGTCGTGCCAATCGGTAGCGACGAAATCCACCGGCCGGCCAAGCGTGCGAGCCAGAGCGGTGACGACCGGCTTCAGCGACATTTCCGGCACGACCTTGCCCTTGGGGCGCTCGAAATGCGCCAGCAGCACGATGGCGGCCGCCTTGTCCGCCGCTTCGCGGATGGTCGGGAGGACACGCTCGATACGGGTCAGGTCGCTGACTTCACCGGCTTCGACCGGCACGTTGAGATCGATGCGGATGACGGCGCGTTTCCGCGCGAGGTCGAGATCGTCCATGGAGCGGATGGCGGGCATTTCTCGATTACCTCGTCACCCCGGCGGAAGCCGGGGTCCAGCTTTCACAGCCATGAAGTTGCAAGCGGGATTTCAGCTTTCGCCGGAATGACGATGGATGGATGATCATCTCATCTTCTTCTTTACCGCCTTGGCGACGGCCTCAGGCGTGATGTTGAATTCGCGATAAAGGTCCTCATAAGGCGCGCTGGCGCCGAAACCCGACATGCCAATGAAAATGCCGTCGGTGCCGATGAAGGAATCCCAACCCTGGCGCACCGCGGCTTCGATAGCGATGCGGATCTCCTCATCGCCCAGGATCCTGTCGCGATAGGCCTGAGGCTGACGCCAGAAAAGCTCCGTGCAGGGCACGGAGACGACGCGGGAGGGGATTTTCATGCCTTCCAGCAAAGCCTTGGCGTCGAGAGCGATGCCGACTTCGGAGCCGGTTGCGAAAATGACGGCTCGGGATTTCCTTGCCGAGACGGCCACCTCATAGGCGCCGCGAGCGGAGAGATTCTTCGCCTCGAATTTGAGCCGGACCGGTTTCAGCTTCTGCCGGGTTAGGGCAAGAACGGTAGGCGCATCGCCGGAATTGAGCGCCAGCTCCCAGCATTCGGCGGTCTCCGCCGCATCGCAGGGACGCATGACGAGAAGGCGGGGAATGGCCCTGAGCGCGGCCAGATGCTCCACCGGCTGATGCGTCGGCCCATCCTCGCCGAGACCAATCGAGTCATGCGTCATCACATAGACGACGCGCTGCTGCATCAGGCAGGAGAGGCGCAAAGCGGGCCGGCAATAATCGGTGAAAACGAGAAAGCTTCCGCCATAGGGGATAACCCCGCGGTGCAGGGCCATGCCGTTCATGGCCGACGCCATGGCATGCTCGCGAATACCATAATAGATGTAGCGGCCGTCAGGCTCCTCAGCCGTGAAGGGCTTCAACTCCTTGGTCTTGGTGTTGTTCGATCCAGTGAGATCGGCCGATCCGCCGAGCGTTTCGGGCATGAGAGTGTTGATGACCTCGAGCACGTTCTGCGAGGCGTTGCGGGTGGCGATGACCGGGGGCGATTTGGCCAGTTCCTGCTTATAGCTTCGCAAGGAAGCCTCGAGCCTCTCCGGCAGGCGGCCTTCGAGCCTGCGCTTGAACTCGGCGCTCCTTGCGGCATCGGCGGCCTTCAGGCGCGCTTCCCATTCCAACCGGGCGGGTGCGCCGCGCTTGCCGATCTCGCGCCAAGGTTTCAAAATTTCATCGGGAACCACGAAGGGCGGGTATTCCCATCCCAGCCTGGTGCGCGCTGCGGCGATTTCCTCAGCACCCAGAGGCGAGCCATGCGTGCTTGCGGTGCCCTGCTTCGTTGGCGCGCCATAGCCGATGATGGTACGGCAGGCGATGAAAGACGGTCGCTCGGAATGCTGCGCGGCTTCCAGCGCGCGGGTGATCGCCTCGGGATCATGGCCATCGACGCGAATGACCGCCCAGCCGTTTGCGGCGAAACGCTTCAGCTGATCGGTGGAATCGGCAAGGCTGAGCTTGCCGTCGATCGTGACGTTGTTGTCATCCCACAGCAGTGTCAGCTTGGAGAGCTTCAGATGGCCGGCCAGGCTCGAGGCTTCCTGGGAAATGCCCTCCATCAGGCAGCCGTCACCAGCGATCACATAGGTGCGGTGATCGACGAGATCGCTGCCGAATTGGGCGGCGAGGTGACGCTCGGCGATTGCCATGCCGACGGCGTTGCCGATTCCCTGCCCGAGAGGCCCGGTGGTGGTTTCGATCGCGAGCGCGTGACCATATTCGGGGTGACCCGCCGTTTTAGAATTGAGCTGGCGGAAACGCTTCAGCTCATCGATCGGCATGTCCTCATAACCGAGGAGATGGAACAGCGAATAGAGAAGCATCGAACCGTGGCCTGCCGAGAGCACGAGACGGTCGCGGTCTGGCCAGCGGGGTGCGGAGGCGTCGAACTTGAGAAATCGGGTGAAGAGCACGGTCGCGACATCGGCAAATCCCATGGGTAATCCCGGATGACCGGAATTCGCCTTCTCGACCGCGTCCATGGCGAGCGCGCGAATCGCATTGGCCATGGCATTATGCTGCTGGCGATCTATTTCCGGCGGTGCGGGCTTGGTCACGGTAATCGAAACTCATCGGCGTCATCGAAAAGGTGGCCAGACATAGCATTGAAGAGGGTCGAGTCAATGGTGGTGCCATGTGTTGGGAATGCCACAGTTGTTTCGGTTTTTTGCCACGCGATGGCAAAAGTTGACGGCCGGGACGGCAAAACTGATAATCGACGGTTCAGGCGGATTTTGGGATTCTAGCGGATCGATGGCGGAAGATTCGAAGATAGACGAGGCCCTGTCGCGCTTCGAAGCCGCCCTCAGGCGGCTGGAAACGGCAATCGTGCAGGTCAATGAAAATGGTGCAGGCCTGCCGCAGGATGCAGCCGCGCTCCTCGACGACCGCGATCAGCTGGCCCGGGAAATCAGCGACGTTCGGGCCAAGGCCACCGAGCTTGCCGAAAGAAACCGCAACGCCGCAAGCAGGATCGATTCCGCGATGGCCAAGATCAAGTTAGTGCTTGGTTGAGCGTCCGTCATTGCCAGCACAGCGGAGATGAGAACGATGGCGCAGGTTGTCGTCCAGGTGAACGATCGTCCCTACACGATGCAATGCTCAGACGGCGAGGAACGACAACTGCAGGAACTCGCCAGACTGCTCGACGGCGAGGTGACGAGGATCAAGCAAAGCGTGGGCCAGGTCGTCGACATCAGAGTGCTGCTGATGGCGGGGCTGATGGTAGCCGACCAGCTCGCCGAGGCGCGGCGGCGCATCGAAGAGCTCCAGGACCAGATCAACGGATTGCGCGAATCGCGCAGCACCGCGGTTCATTACAGCCGCACGATTGAAGAGCAGGCAGCGGACCGGCTCAATAATGCGGCCAAGCGGCTCGACTCTTTAGCTTTGAGCTTCAGTGAGGCCGGGTAAGGCCCAGTTTCGGCGGGTTGACGCATACAAACCTGCCGATCGCTTTAAGTTCGCATCAATCCTGTCCTCCAGAAATAGTTGCGCCCTCCCTTTGTCACTCTTAAAGGTTGTGGACGAAGTTCGAGCCGAGGAAGGGTCTTCTCAACATGAAGCATGTTTTGATTGGAAGTATCGTTGCGGCAAGCCTTTTTTGGCTTGGGCCGACAGTTGCGAAAGATGTCGAGAAGGACAATTTGGGGCGCATCGGCAAATTGGAGGCCGATCTTTGGGAAGGCGTCAGCGCGGTCTATTACCTCGCCGCCGATTCCGACAATCTGGCGAAACATGCCTTTGCCGCAGAATTCAGCGATGAGGTGAAGGAGTTCGAGGACGCGTTCAGCGCCTTCAAACACTCGGGCCATCTTCACGGGCCACTTGCGCAGGACGTCGCCGGGATCGAAGAACATTGGCCGGAGTTCAAGGCGACCGGCCAGGCAATCGTCGAACAGGCGCTGAAGGGCAAAAAGGCGGCCGCCGCCGAGCTGGCGAAGTTCTGGCAGACGGCAGATGCAATCGATGAGCATCTCGACGAGATCATAGAGCGGGGGTCACATCCCGAGATCTGACCCCATCGCCCTCAGCGAACAATCACCTTGGTGCCGAGCGAAACCCGGCCATAGAGATCGATCACGTCGTCGTTGAGCATGCGGATGCAGCCTGAGGAAACGCTGCGGCCGATCGATCGCGGCTCATTTGTGCCGTGAATGCGATAAAGCGTGTCGCGGCCGCCTTCATAGAGATAGAGAGCACGGGCACCGAGCGGGTTGAACGTGCCGCCCTCGAGACTATAGGGGATGAACCTGTGCTCTGCCGCAGCACGAGCGATCATCTCCTTCGGCGGATACCATGCGGGCCATTCCGCGCGCTTGGCAATATGCGCCGTGCCCGACCAGGCGTGGCCATCCCTGCCAACAGCTACGGCATAGAGAATGGCCTTGCCCCCCGGCTGGACGAGATAGAGCCTGTGCTCGCGGGTCTCGATGATGATCGTGCCCGGAGCTTCGCCTGATCGGAAAGGCACGATTTGGGGTCCGGGAACGGATTCCTTCGCAGACTTCAACCAGGGCCATGGGATGGCGGAGCGACCGGCAAATGCCGGATGGGTCAATGCGACAGCCA